>SKRC01000055.1 GCA_007118695.1 Balneolaceae bacterium
TACAGTGTTACAGTGTGTCAGTGTGTCAAAGAGTGATAAGGGACTTTGTTGAGATTTAGTGCCATTGTTCCGGTTTACAACCTGACTCTTTTACTATCCAAAGTTGAATATTTCACGCTGCAGATCCTCTTTTTCACTTTTGAGTGTTGACTTTTTACATCGTTATTCATCTTTTTATTCTACATTCCTTGTTCGAAATTCGATATTCATTACGCTCTCACCACTTCTCCGGGGTTGAGCCTCAGCGCTTTGATGGCCGGGTACACAGCGGCAAGGATGGCGGTGATGGCAACCAGGATGATGGTTGTTATATAATCATTTGTATAGGCGATGGGATAAACCACTGCATCGTATCCGAATTCAGCCATGGATTCTCCACCCATTGAGGTCATATCGATCCCTGCCTCGCCAAGAAATTCCAGGGTGAAATATGCGATGATCAATCCGGCTGTTGCACCGGTGAAAGTCAGAATTACAGACTCCAGCATAATCATCAGGAAGACCCGCAGCTTGCTCATCCCGATGGCCAGAAGCATTCCCAGTTCGCGCATACGTTCAAAGATGGCCATCAACATGGTATTCAAAATACCGAACGCCAGAGCCAGCATTATCACGGCCATGATGTAAACAATGAGCCCTCCACCCATATCGGTGATATAGCGGAGTTCCGGGGAGAGCTCGTACCAGGTTTCGGCACGGATCCAGTCATACTGTTCATTGAGCTCGGCCGTGATGGTATGGCTCATCTCTTCATCCTGCAGCATCATCGCAATTTCGTGGTATACCTGCTGGCCGGCAAGCAGCCCCTGAAGGTCTTCGGCACGGACGAACACATTTCTCTCGTCATATGGATTTGATGCTGTCCTGAAAATGCCGCTAATGGTGAAAGCCCCCGAGGTGATTTCAT
Organism: Balneolaceae bacterium; assembly: GCA_007118695.1. GTDB lineage: Bacteria > Bacteroidota > Rhodothermia > Balneolales > Balneolaceae > SKRC01. Next base: position 908 of record SKRC01000055.1, read on the forward strand.
TATCCAGATCCTGAAATGACAGCACGACCCGGTTGCCGATTTCCACATTCAGTTTTTCAACAAGTTTTTGTCCCAGTAAAATGGGATTCCGGATGTCACTGTCGAGGTATTCACCCTCGATCAGATTTTCATGAAAGGTGGTGGTAGCCCGTTCTCTGCCGGTTTGAACGCCCCGTATCTGCACACCGGATGAAGTGAGCGGTGATTGAATCATTCCGTCGGAGAGAGTCCGGGCCGACCAGGACAACACTCGTTCATCACGCTCGAGAAATGAGAAGATCTCTTCTGCATCCTCGATCTCCATCCACGGTTCCCGTTCAGTCAGAAATTGCGGATGGTGGATTTGGGCGTGGGTGATCTCTTCCTGGATCAGGTTCACGAACCGCTGATGAATCCAGCCGTTCGTAAGCGCCGAAACCAATATTCCAGCCCAGAGGCCCGCAATAATCGCTCCGATCAACACTCCGCTCCGGGCCGGGTGCCGCCAGATGTTTCGCCATGATATGGAGATTAACATGTTCATTTTTCAGTGTGTAAGTGAATCAGTGTGTAAGTGAATCAGTGTGTCAGTGTTTCAGTTCAGCAGAGTGTCAGTCTGGATTGTTGAAAGAACTCCTTTGACACACTGTTCACTGTTTAGACGAATCAAGAATATTCAGGGTTAATATTTTAATAGTTGGGTAGAAACAGATGATGGTTGTCAGGATGAAAATGATCAGCCCCTGCCAGAGAAATATGTCGGGTGCAATGGCTGTGGGCATGATGGGTTCAATGCCCCATTCCGCTACCAATTCTTCCATATCTCCGCCGAGCTCAATTGGATTGAAATGGAAGTAGAGGATTGGGAAAATTCCCAGGGCGAAGCCGGCCAAGACACCAAGAATGGTGATGAAAAAGGTCTCGATAAACACCACTATGGCGAGTTTGATCCGTTGCATCCCCACCGAAAGCAGGATGCCGAACTCCCGGAGCCGCTCCAGGGTCATTGTCAGGATGGTGCCGAAGATTCCGAATCCGATCACCACGTAGAGAATCCCCATCATAAGCCGGGTTTGAGCCCGGTCAAATTCGAGCGCTTCCACCAGCTCGGGGATCATCTCGCGCCAGGTCAGTACGGCCAGTTCTTCGTCCTGAAGCTCCGACCGTAAACCCCCGGCTATTCTTTCGGTATCTGGTACCCTGTCTGGCGTTACCAGCAGTGCCGTGATGTGATCTTCAGCCGAGAGCATCCACTGGGCATCAGGCAGAGAGAGATAGACGAGCTGATTGTTCATCTCCCGGGTGGGGTGACGAAGCAGGCCCGAAATTTCGTAGAGGCCGGATGCAGTCATCCCGAAACGGCCCTGCCCGAGCAGTACAAGTGAATCGCCGACGGCCAGATTCAAACGGCCGGCCAGGCCCTCAGCCACGACGGCTGTACCATCTCCGGGTTCAAAAAAACGCCCTTCAGTCAGCCGGTCTTTGATCTCATTGAGTTGGTGTTCACGTTCAGGGTCGATTCCGAGAACGTATGCACCTCGTGTAATTTCGGCACCGGCAGCAAGCATGAAGGTTTCGATCCGCGGAATCGTAAATGCGATTGAAGCCGTACCGGTAATCCTGTCCGATAGTGAGTTGTCATAATAGAAAGCGTTATCGAGCGAAGGCTCATCTTCATACCGGTAATCCTGCACCTGCATATACCCGGTATGAAAACGGGTCATGTTGTCGATCATCACATCGTGAGCACCTCTTTCGAGCGACTCCAAAAACAGGGCAAACACCACGGCAAACATAACCGAGCTCACGGTAATCAGCGTCCGCCGTTTGTTTCTCCAGATATTTCGCCAGGCCAGTTTGAGATACATTTTTCAGTGTGTCAGTTATACAGTTAACAGTAATCAGTGAACAGTTTTATTGAAAAATTTCTGTAAGGAATTCTGTCAAGCTGGTTCATACAGATAGTTAATTGTTAATGAATCTTTCATCCCGTGAAGAACAATCTTTATGATAAATCTTATGCATTTGCTATTCGCATTGTTAATGCTTTTCAGTATTTGAGTAATGAAAAGCGTGAGTTTGTTTTATCAAAGCAACTTTTAAGAAGTGGTACAAGTATTGGCGCCAATATATCCGAAGCCAATGGTGCTATCTCAAAAGCTGATTTTTCTTCCAAAATTTCAATTGCATATAAAGAATGTCTTGAAACCAAATACTGGCTTATATTATTAAAAGACACAGGTTTTATCGATGAAATAACATTTAAAAGTATGTTTAATGATGCTGATGAACTGGCTAAAATTCTCTTCTCAATACTGAAAACAACAAGGATTTCTTAATTGCCAGTAAGCAGTAAACTGTGGTTGTTTTTCAATATTTACTGCAACTGCAACTGCAAACTGTTCACTGCTAACTGATTAAATGTTTACTGTTTACTGATAACTGTTCACTGTTATCTGATTCTTCTCATATTCGCCTGGGTAAAAAACGACTCATCCACATCGATGTCGAAATCAAGATTCTGGTAGGTCAGTATAGTGCGCTGGCCGGGTTTATCGGCAGGCGTCAATGTCATGCGGGTGGGAATCTCGCGGTCTCCCACATTCCGGATCTGGTCGAACTCAATGGTATTGGCCAGTTCATCTCGTTGGTCATAGTTTTCAACCCTGAGCTGAAGGTAGCCGTCTTTGGCAACCCAGACCAATACCTTGCCCCATACAATAGGGGTTTCCGGTTTCGGGATCAGCTCAAGCACCCAGACGTCTCTGCCGTTATACTCCTCTTCCCGCAGAATGCGGTGCTCGTAATCATCCACTGTGGAGCTTTCACGAACCAGGTCGTCGTTGGTGAAGTCGGAGCCCATCCAGGATTGTGACATCATCGACGGAGGCATTTTGATGGTGCGATCTACGTTGGGTATGTAATTCCAGATCTCATTTCCCCGTTTCAGAAAAGTCGTACCCTGATCGCGTGCCGGTGCGGTCACCAGGATCAGCGAGTAATCCTCCCCCTTGGCCCAAGCCCTCATGCTGACCTCGCGCTCATAACGCGGGCGTTCGATTTTCATGGTCATTTCCGCATAGCTGGACTCCCCCCGCATCACCTCTTCCATCCGTTCGATGATCTCCGCAGCGTCTTGCGCTATAACCGGAGTAAATGTGAACAGAAAAATCAGTAAACCCAGTGTTAGAGTGCCGGCCATTATCACCGGCCGGTCTGATCGTTCAATTAAATGTTTTTTCCTGATCATGCTTGTGTTCCTTATCTCTTTTGCGATGAAATTTCCTTTCCTCTTCCAGCCAGTTGATGACTTCACCAACCCACTGCTCAATTTTCTGATCCGTTTTTTTAAGATTCCGGGTTAAGGATTTCGTTGATTTCCGAACCTGTTGTTTAAAAAAATGTAAGGGTGAATTATTCATCGCTGCTTTTGTTAATGTGGTCGTTGATAATCTGTTCTTTATTTCTGTGCCATTTTTCTATTATTCCTTCAATCTCGCCGCCTATCCAGTGATAAAAGGTGGAGGCTTCCAGAAGCCATTGAGCGACATCGTCGTCCTTTTTTTTCAGCTCCCGCCCTTTTGCCAGTGTATCCGCAAATTTTGCAAACAGCTGGAACCGGGTTTTCAATAAATTTCCAAGTTCAATTTTCGTGATCCGGAAGTAGGTCTTGCGGTCGCGTGGCAGTGATACCGGCTCAATAAGCCCGATCTGAATCAGTTGCCTGGTTGTACCGCTGATACTTCCCTTGCTGGCACCGAGCGCCTCCCTGATCTGATCAAAAGAGACGGCATTTTCGTCGCAAACCATTAAATACCCAAAGACCCTGCCGATCATCCGGGTCATACCCATTTGCTCGAACATAAGGCCGGATTCTTCAATAAACGTCAGTTTGTCTTTGTCCATACGAATAAAATACAGACTTGTTTCAAATTGTTCAATAGTTATTGAACTAAATAAACAGTATGAACGTTTCATCCGGCATCATGCCAAATGGTACGCAGAATGAGAATAGAGGGTTGTAAGTGAGGGTCCGATTTCGATGTAAGGGTATTCACTACAGGATATGGTGAATGGAATAGTTGTGAGTCTGGATTACTAAGTCTCCTTGCATGAAATCCCGATTTTAAGTACTGTAAATCATCTGTTCAACACTTCAGATAATTCTTATGGATGTGAAAAACTCTTAAAAATATGGATACCCAATATATTTTGATCTCCAATTATAAGACGGTTTTACAAAATAAGGGGGTTTTTGTCAAAGTTAAGAACAAAGGTGCTGGAATACCCCACTAAAGTCCCTTCCTCCGACAGCGATCGGAGGAGGCCTTCATCGCGGCTCCCCGGCTCAGCGCAGTTGACATGATACGGTGAGCCGACACCCAATATGAGGAATTGATAATCAAGACCCTATGAATATGAAAACATCTGCCGCATGAATACGAAAAATACCGCCGCCGGCTTGTGCAGCCTGTTACTGATTATTACGCTATCCGCATGTGCAACGGAGGCGGATCACTCAGATCGGGTGAGTTTCCAACCCCCGCTGGACGGGCAGGCTGCCCTGGAATCAATTGAGGTGATGGAGGGATTCCGGGTGGAAATGTTTGCCGCCGAACCGCTGGTACAGGATCCCGCTGCAATGGAGATCGACGAACAGGGCCGCATCTATGTGGTAGAGATGCGCAGTTATCCCCTGGATGACTCGGGACTGGGCCGGGTAAAACTACTTGAGGATACCAATGGCGACGGCTTCCCGGACAGCTATACAATTTTTGCCGACAGCCTGAAATTTCCAAAAGGAGTGATGCGGTGGAAAAACGGAATCCTGGTTACAGATGCACCTCACCTTTATTACCTGGAGGATTCGACGGGTGACGGCAAAGCCGATATCAGGGAGATCATGCTGACCGGCTTCGCACTGTCGAATCCACAGCACAACTTCAACACGCCCATCTATGGGCTCGATAACTGGATCTACCTGGCCAACGGCGGAATCATACGGACCGAAACCTATGCAGATTTGTTCGGTGACAGTGGAAGCAAAGTTCGATTTTACGGTATTGATGATGCCCCTCAACTACCACAGAACGCAGGTAACCTGAATGTTCGATTCAAACCTGATTCTCATGAGATTGAGATGCGTTCAGTCAGGTCGCAATATGGCCACACGTTTGATGCCTGGGGCCGTCATTTCCTGATCAGTAATGCCCATCACCACTTTCATGAGGCTATCGCAAGAGAGTATGTGGATAGAAATCCAAATCTGCCGCTTCGGAGTGCCATTCATTATACCCCTGAGCATGGCAATGCCGCTGAAGTATATCCGATCACACAGAATCCTGAGCATCAACTTTTAACGGACAGGGGGGTTTTTACTTCAGCCTCCGGTTTGACCTGGTATCTCGGCGGAGCTTTTCCGGAAGAGTTCAACAATGTGAACTTTGTTGCAGAATCCGTTCACAACCTCGTACATGCTGATGTTGTTGAGAGAAAAGGTACGGTGTTCACTGCAAAACGCCTTCTGGAAGGCAGAGAATTTCTGTCTTCAAAAGATTCATGGTTCAGGCCTGTACAGTTTTATATCGGCCCGGACGGTGCCCTCTATATAATCGACTATTACCGGCGAATCATCGAACACCCACAGTGGATGGATGATGAAGTTATTGCAACAACAGATCTCTATGAGTCGACAGAACGGGGCAGAATCTACCGGGTAGTTCCGGATGAGATGGATGGTCCTGAGTGGACAAGCAGCCTGGAACTTGCAAACCAAACGGCCGCTGAACTGGCTGAACACCTGAACAGCCGCAATATCTGGTGGCGAAGAACGGCTCAAAGATTGCTTGTGGACAGACAAGATCCGGCGGCCGTTGCCCCGCTAAAGGAAATTGTCGTCAACAGTGCAGAAGGAACGGCCAGGCTGCATGCGCTATGGACACTCGACGGGCTGGGTGCGCTTGATGGGGAATTGATACAAATGGCGTTAAGGGATGAGGAACCGGGGGTCCGGGAAAATGCAATTAAACTGGCTGAAAAGAGAATAGACGACGAAACCGGTTTGACGGATGCACTGGTTAAATTGAGCAATGATCCGTCGGAAAGGGTGCGCTATCAACTGCTTTTAACATTGGGTGGGATTGATTCGGAACAGGCACACAATGTGAGAGAACAGATTCTGTTCGGTGACATTGAAGATGAGTGGATACAGATAGCTTATCTGTCGGGAAAAGATGTGGATGGGACAGCTTTACTGACTGAATCTCTGGAGAGGCTCACAGTCAGCGAAACATCCGGCAAGAGTCTCTTTTTCGGCAGGATTGCCGCAATGATCACCCGGAGCGAAGATCACACCGTAATCAGAAGACTTCTTACGGAAGGATTGACCGATCTCGATGAGAACAACTCCTGGTGGAAAACCTCGATTTTGTCCGGTTTGGCAGAGTCGCTGCCAACCATCGGGATTGAACAGATCGATTTCCCGAATGAAAGCAGCCTGGCACTTGACAGTTTTTTTGATTCCGATGAAATTAGAGTGAGGGGGCCGGTGATGCAGCTGATCGATGTATTGGGGGTGCCTGATGATCGGAAAGAAGAGGTATTGCAGCGGGCATCTTCCGTTGCTGCAGACAGGGAGCTGGATGAACGGTTCAGGGCGGATGCCATCCGTTTGATCTCCCGGATCGATCCAGAGTCGTATGAAGAGGAGTTATACAGTTACAGCCGGCCGTCTGAACCATCGGTGGTTCAGCAGGAGGCAGTGGCCGGTCTTGGAAATATACCCGGAACACATATCGCATCCTATCTGCTGGATAACTGGGGTTCGATGACACCGGCGGTTCGCGACCGGGCTGTCGATGCCATGATGCAGGAAAATGAGCGGATAAACATGCTTCTGGATGCTGTAGAGGATAACAGAGTGCTGACCACCACAATTGGATGGAACCGCAGGGTGGTTTTGATGCGCGATACCGGCGGGGAGGTACGCGAACGGGCAAGGGAGTTGTTGCGGGAAGATCCGGCAGAACGGGCTGAGGTGTTGGATCGCTACAGGGATGCCCTGGTGCTGACCGGGGATCCGGCCAGGGGTAAGAATGTATTTCGTGCTTCGTGCTCGGAGTGCCACCAGGTCGGGGAAGAGCTGGGAACAGCCTTTGGCCCGGATATCGCAACGGTCCGCCACTGGTCGCCACAAGCGCTGATGTCGAAAATCCTGGATCCCGGCCGATCCATTGCCGACGGCTATGAAATGTGGGTCGTGGAACGGACGACCGGGTCGAGTGTGGCCGGGGTGATTGTGGAGGAGACCTCCGGCTCTGTTACATTGAGAAACGCCGGGGGCGTAGAAACGACCATCCCGCGTTCGGAGATCGAGTCGATCAGTGCTACCAATGTTTCGGCCATGCCGTCGGGGCTGGAAAATGAAATCGACGAACAGCAGATGGCCGATTTGATTGCATATATAAGGTCGATGTAAACCTGCTTACCGGCCTGCCAATGTCATATCTTACTCTCCCGAAGCGACCCTTTATTGGGCGACAAATAATCTCCATAGGTTGAAACGAAACAGTACTGAGCTGATTTGTTTCTATAGCAGTTAAATCAAGAATAAACACTTAAAAATCTGTTAGTTATACAACACTGATGTGTAAATGTGTAACGTCTCTTTGCTTAAAGATGCACAAATTGCCTTTCGGTGCAGTGATTATTCCAGTGCATAAGTTGGCTGATCGAATAAACAACTGTTAAGCAAATAATCATAATTTAACCTGGTGCAAGATGAAGACAATACGATATATAATTACTTCCATATTTTTACTGTTTGCTGTTCAATCGATGGCTGTTGCACAATCAACAAATATTACGGAAACGTTTAAGAAACATTTCAACGAAACTGTTCAGCAGGTTCAACAAACCGAAAGTGCTGATGAAAAGCGACTGATTCTAAATGATTCCTTTACCAAAATGATCACTGCTTTAGATCGCATTGAATCGAAGGCTGATCTGACTAAAGATGAAAGTGCCCAGCTAAACTCCTTTAGAAGTGACATTTCTGATAAACAGAATGAATTAAATGGCCTGGACGGGTTTGATGAAGTTTTGGACGAAGATCTCGATGACTTCTCCAATTTTTCCCAGGATTTTATGGAACAGGCAAACCGTACAATTACCATAGGTGCTACAACAGCACTTTTAATCCTTATCATACTTCTGTTGGTGCTATAATAGTGTATGTATTTAAATAAACGTAGTTTAAAAGTCTTCCTCCATTCAGCCAATAGTCAGATCCCTCCGGGCTGTTAAGGGGGGAGACTTTATTTAATAACCAGTTCAAGAATTTTTAGTTTCTGAATTGATCTGTGCGGGTAAGACAATAATGCTATGTATTATATTTTCATGCTCCGGATTCATATGCAGTTAAGACAGTGGGCGGTCAAGATTTCCCTTTGACAGATTGAGTGATAATATGTTGTTAGCAGGTACTTTACCTTATTCTATTAGCCGCAATGGGCGCAAAGAGCTGCGAAAGACTCGAAGTATGCTCGAGGTTTTGTTTAACTCATTTTCAGCATCTAAAATCCTGATCTGGCCGGTACTGATCATGGGATTTCTTATATCAGGATGCAGTTCTACTTCTGAACAATTCTGGGCGGACCCCATGGATGAAACCGAGAGCATGGACTATTCGGTGATCTATTACATCCATGCCGATAGCGATTATCTTTATCATAATGCAGACGGGAAACAGGTTCGGGGAAACAGCAAGGTACTGGATACTGCATTCAGAGTAGCTGAAGAAGCGAAATCGGGGGAAGTTTTTATTTTTTATCAACGACCGGAGGAAAAATTTCTGGGTCTGTTTCCGAGCAGAAACAGCCGCCTTTATAACTACACAAAAGGGGAATTAATCAGCCAGGTAAACTATCGCCACACCGATAAGAATGAAGAATTTCTCACAACGGAAGCCCGGCTCTATAATCAATACCGAACCCATTCCGGGAAAGAAAACCGGCGAACCCATTTTCTCTACTTCGGACACGAAATACCTGATGGCGAGGGGAAAAAATACCACCTAACGAGTCCGGATGTTGCGGTAAATACCGGGTCTTTTTCAGAAGGTATTCAGATGTTTTTGGGCACAGATAATCAACGATTTGATCTTGTCGTGCTCTCAACCTGTAATAATGGAACACCCGTTATGGCAGAGCATCTTATGCTTTTTTCCGATGTTCTGCTGGCCTCCCCTCAAAATCTACATCTGTCTCACATCGATTCGGAAAGTTTGGATTTGCTGGAGAGCGAACCCGGGATCTCTTCCATTCAATTAGCCCATTCCATGGCTGATCAGACATACAGCAGGCTTGAATCAGAAACACAAACTGCCATTACACTTACCGTGTATGATTTTGAAATTGTACAGGAATACCAAAACGAACTCCACGCTTTTTCCATGGCATATGACACTTTGGGCAGCAAGCAATACTTTTCCGATAATGTTGATTGCAATCAGGTTGAATTTTTTGATGATGATACATTCAGAAAGGGATTAAAAACATGGTATAAACCGGCAAAGTTCGGAAGAAAATCTCTCACCACCACTCATTCCGGCTGGGGATGCAAACCGCTTACTGAAAATTGAAATTAAAACCCGGCAGAAAAGCAAATTACATTAAAAGTTAAACGATTTGGCGGGATGAAATTACACGGCCTGTTTAATATGTGATGTATATAACATATTCCGTCTGTTTCGTAACACTCCCGATTAAAAATCCCTGCATTTTGTTTGTAATTGAAAGGATTCCATATGGATGAAATTAACCTGGCAAGAACATTTTAAAAAACAAAACATGAAATTTTATCTGATTACAATCATTGCCATGCTATGTATGGCAGTGGGTACAGCAAGTGCACAGAACATAAATATCGGTACCAAGATAGGGCTGAATTCATACACGATTAATAATGACAGTGGCCCGGGGTTTGACTCAAAATTCGGGATTCATGCAGGTTTACTTGGGCATATCCATCTGAGCGAGCAGTTTGCAATACAGCCGGAACTTGTCTATTCCATGCAGGGTGCAAAAAGTGGTAATACCAATTTCAACCTCGATTACATTAATGTGCCGGTTCTGGTTCAGTATATGTTTGATAGTGGCTTCAGAATTCAGGCCGGTCCGCAGATAGGTTTCCTTGTCAGAGCGAAAGCGGAAAACAATAACGGCTCTGTAGACATCAGAGATGATTTTAAATCTATAGACGCAGGATTAAGTTTCGGTGCGAGTTATATCCATACACCCACCAGTTTTGGAATTGATGCCAGGTATAATCTTGGATTAAGTGATATCTCCGAAAATTCAGGTGTGCAGTCAAACAGCAGGGGATTACAGATAGGTATATTTTACCTCTTTGATCACAGAAATTAGTTTCAGAAAACTTGTTTAGCCCGCATTTCCCCGACCGCCGTCGGGGAGGAAAACATGAGCTCCGACAGCTCGGGATGCGTTGTCCCGAAAATGAACCTGGTATTGTAAAACCTCCTCAGATTGCAGTTTCAAATCAGTAAAAAAAAGAGAAAGAATATAAAATAATCTGGCACTTCTCATAGCCAAAACAAATAACTGATTTTTTAAAATTATTTTTCATTATATATCAGTGATATATATAAATATTAATTTTCGCTCTATAACAATTATGGTGTTAAATATATATATAATTCATTTGTGAAAATAATTTCACATTTATACTTATAATAATTGAAATTCGAAAAACGAATAATCAAAATGCTTGTTAAAGAAGAGTTTAATTCATCGTTTAAAAGCCATGAACTTAAATTTTCTTTACAATGTATAACTACATGAAAAGGCATAATAATCAATTAAATCAAGACTTATGAAAAAATCAATTTTTATCATTACAACCTTCACCATTATGTTCGCATTTATTGCGCAATCATGTGACAGATCTGCCAGCGACATGGAAAGAGCGCAAACCTCAGTTATTGAGGCAGAAAGAGATTTGGATATAGCCCAAAGTGAAATTGAGGCTGAAGTTCGAATTTACAGGCAAGAAAAAGCAAATAGTATCAGGGAAAACAACCTTGCCATTGCTGGAATTAAAGAGAAAATACAGCATGAAGACGCAGACGTAAAAGCAGCGAACGAAGTCAGAATTACGGATCTTGAACGTACCAATAGAGATTTAAAGCGACAAATAGATAATTATAGTATTACCAATAGAGATCATTGGGATGAATTCAAAGTTGAATTCAGAAATTCTATGGACGATCTTGGCAACTCATTGGATGACTTTTTCACGAGATCTACTACTTCCATAAACTAACCTTAATTTAAATCATCAAATATAATGGGTAGTCTTCTATATATCGTTGCAGTAGTATTGGTGATTGCCTGGCTGGTTGGATTAGTGGGGTATAGCGCCGGTGGAATTATTCATGTTCTGCTGGTAATAGCTGTAATAGCAATTTTACTGCAGGTAGTACAAGGCAGAAGATTTGCTTAGTTCATATTAATGAAAAAATAAACCCTAAATTTTAAATTAATGCTTTATGAAAACATCAAGAATTATTCTCAGCACCCTTATAGCTTCAGCCGCTGGAGTTGCCATTGGGATGCTGTATGCACCGCAAAAAGGATCAAGAACAAGACGTAAAATTTCAGAAAAAAATCATCAATACTCAGATTACATGGCTGATAAGTATGATGACTTCGTTGACATGGTGTCGCATCCATTGGAGTTTTACGAGAATGAATCAAAACGATTGGCCAAGAAAGCCATTAGAAATGCAAAAAAAGCTGCTGCTGAAGTAAAATCAGAGTTGAAATAAGCCTTATGGCTGTATTTATAATAGGCAGTATAAATCAGTCGATAGTAACGCCGGAGAAACCCATAACCAACGAGCCGACTATTGTTAGCACAAACCCAGCCGATGGAGAAATGGATGTAGCTCGAAACATAGTGATAGAAATCACTTTTAGCGAGGAGTTGGATTCAACGTCCATGCACAATTCCACATTTACATTATCACAGGGAACAGAGTCTGTAGCAGGCACCTTAGCGTTTTCCGAAAACAAAGGGATGTTTACAACCGAAAGAAGTTTAAAAACGGATTCCGAGTATACAGCTAACTTAACAATCGCCAATAATCATTCAGATCATGGAATCGTCGATGAGGAATCTGAAGAAAAGCATGTTGTTAACAATGGTAAAGAGTGGAGTTTTACTACTGGCGGGAACAGCGACCCGGTAGAAACGGTAGATCTCGGAAGTGCAGCTGAGTACGTTATTCTTGCACAATCTTCAATTCTTAATGATTCAACATCTGAAATAACCGGAGAAAAAGGTTTTGACCCGGATTCCAAAAGCTCCAAGAAGAATAAAACGGCGTATTTGTTAAATAACGAAGACGTTGATGAGGAAGCAGTCCGCAAAGACACTACCAGCGAAAGAAGTAGTAACCGCGACTATTCAGCCATTGAAAAGGATGTAAATGCGGATGTTTGCCCAAACAGATGTTACACTCGATGAAAACACCATCATTGAACCACAATTACAGGTTTCCGTTCAAAGAACAAGCAGTAACGAATAAATTTGTTCAGATACTATACCCTGAA
>SKRC01000063.1 GCA_007118695.1 Balneolaceae bacterium
CTGTTTTCCCTGTTGACGTCCTATTTTGCAGTCAGGGGATTTATGTGATCGATGCAAGGCGGTTCACCGTTACATTGGACGATACGGGTACGCTTCTGCAGGCATATTTCGAGGGCAGTTCATTTGAGGGCCACGGTGTGTCGGTGAGTAGTGATGATGCGGTGACAGTTGCGATTGCACCGGCAAACAGGGCGCAGGAATTGGCTACCCGGATCGAAGTGAAATCGGATCAGTCAACGCGGCTCATCATCAGAGCAGAACAGCGTCCCTCTCAAGTACTGTTGGACGGAGAAGCGACCGGCAATTGGAGCTACGATTCAGGTACCGGCCGGCTGACGATTCAGGTACCCGCAGGAAGGCACGATTTTACTGTACTTTAGCCGGTGGATAAATGAATACAGGTGATAACCGCAGGGAATTTCTACAAAAACTGGGATAGTACATATGGGCGTATGGCGAGCGGGAACACTGAACTGAAGCGACTAGTTCCTGCCTTTGATGGCGGTCACCCTCTGATTTAACTTCAAGGTGGTTTTTTGGAGGCTTTGACAAGCATCACAACACTGTAATTGATCCACTTAACAAAAAAGAATTTACATGGTTGAAAAAAGAACAACAGGAAATAACGTGGACAGGTTTATATGGAAGGCTCTATTGCCGGGGGTGCTGGTTGTCATAATGATCTCCATTAGTCTGACAATCATCGGCTGCCAGGAACCTCCCGTTATCATGGTTGGTGTAGGAGAAACGGTTGTCACCCCGCCGGATCCGGTCGGTGTGTCACTGTCGGGGTTTGACCGTGGTGGAAATACGTCTACGGGCGTTCATGATGATCTGTATGCACGTTCTGTTATTGTGGAGGGAGAAGAGGGAAGTGCTGTGGCATTGATGACCATAGCCATCATTAACCTGAATGAAGAGATGGCAGATATTATCCGCGAGCAGGTGGAGCAACAGACTGGGATACCATTTGAAAACATTGTTATTTCCGCTACCCATACCCATTCCGGTCCCAGCGCTCCCCGCTCGGAAGATCCGGATAGTGAGTACAACCGTTTTTTCATTGAACAAAGTGTACAGAGTGCGGTTCAGGCATGGGTAAACCGGGTTCCCGGTAGAATAGGGATCGGTACAACCCAGGTATACGGGGTGGGAAAAAAACGTGATGCCCTGTTGCAGGGCGGGGTTCACCCGGATCGCGAAACGGCTGTCATCAAGGTAGAGACAGCAGCCGGCCGTTTGATGGGTGTATTCTTCAATTACGGAGCCCATCCGGCTACACTCGATCTTCACAATCTGGAGATCACCGAAGACTGGCCGTACTTCGCCATCCGCGACATCCGTCAGGAAGTCGGTGAAGATGTGGTGGTCGGCTATTTCCAGGGAGCCGAAGGTGACATTAATACAGGTTATTCAGCCCTGCATTCCGCGGTGGGCGCCAATATGTACGGTGCGCGTTCATTCGAACAAGCCGAATGGAAAGGCAGGATCATGGGCAATTCAGTACTTGAGGTATTGCACGAAATCGAAACAACCGGCGACCGAATTGTACAGGCAGCGTACGGTCATTTCGACTTTCCACGTCGTACGACCTATCCCTGGACCGTTGAGGAGGCGCGTGAGTGGGAACAGCAAGCCCGCGAAAAACTCGGGGAAATGGAACAGCGGCTTGCAGGCAATTATCCGATGAATCGGGAGGAAGCCAGGCAGTGGCAGGCACAGGCCCGCGAAATGGCAGCCAGGGGTGAGCTGGATGTCCGCAATCAGATCGGGCCCAGGGTTCTGGACTCCTACAGAGTCGACCTGTGGGCGGCCGAGCAGGTTGTCCACATGGCCGAAGTAATCGAAGCCCTGCCGGAGGATCCCGATCCGATTCGAATGCCGATGCAGGCGATCCGACTGGGTGAAACGGTATTCGTGACCTTTCCGAATGAAGTTTATTCGGAAATAGGGCTGGCAGTGAAAGAGCAGTCACCCTTTGAAGAAACCGTTATACTCGGGCTGGTTGGCGGGCGGGGAGGCTACATTCCTACTGCTGCCGACCACCTTGAACGGGGCTATGTGCCGAACGGTACTCCGTTTGCTCCACAGGCCGAGCAGGTGCTGATAGACGCATCACTGGAGCTGATCGGCCGGATTTCGGACTGATCATTCGCATGCAAATACAAGCCCGTCGTACCAGCCGGGCCCACAAGTGACTACTGTTTAAATATTTAGCATTCTCCGGGCGTTGCCCGACCAGATCATTTGCATTGTCTGTTCTTCGGCTTCCTCAAACACCATAGCACGGATAAACGGGGAACAGTAGTCGATGAAAGGCGTTCCGGTGCCGAATGCAATTTTGTCAGGTCCAAACGTGTCACGAAGGTAGTGAAAGCTGGCGCCATTGAGCCCCGGGATAGGAGTGCCGCTGGCCCGCGTTGAGTCAAACAGGATATCAGCCTCCTTCAGTATTTCCTCGGCCTCACTGCTGGCACGGTGTCTGGTGTCGAGCATCATATACTTGGCGTCAGGCACTTCACGCACCAGCTTGGCTATATCATCATAGCTCAGCTGTTCACTGACGTCCAGCCAGGACCGCTGGCGAGTATCGATCATGCGCGAGGGGATGGCAACCGGCATGTTGTGGTCACGGGCCGCCTCAACCAGCTCAATACATTTGCGGTCGGTAAGCTCATATTCGTGATAGAGTGGATAAAGGCGTATGCCCTTCATTCCCATATCCCTGCACTCTTCGATAGCCCGCTTCCACCAGGGAAGTACCGGATTCAATACCGCAAATGGTATAATACGTTCCTGGAATATTCTGTTTGACTGGATCGCTTCATATAGTTCTTCATTGGCAAAATCGGTTGCTTTGTAGAAAATGCCGTTGATGTTCGAAACAATCGCTTTATCCACTCCGAATCCATCCATCCGATCGATCATGGAACTTAACGTATTTCCTTTCAGTTGGCGGAACGGCCAGTGTCCGATGTATGCGTTTATATCAATCAACATTGTTGCCTGCCTTTTTCAATAGATTGTTAAAGTTGTGAAAAAAGATTTTTTCCCTTTCCTCTTCTGTAAGGTCTGCAAACATGATTTTACCTACGGAGTTTTCGTAATTGACGTCCGTGGCAAACATCACCCGATCCGCGCCGAGATACTTGACAGCCAGGTCGATCATTCTTGCATCAGCTACACTGCCGCTTGTTTCAGCATAAATGGTAGGCGATTCACGCAGTACCTTGCATGCATACTCCCAGTCACCGCCCCCGCCGACATGGCCGTAAATTAGCATCGCTTCCGGGTAACGTTCGGCAACATCGACAAAATCCTCTGCAGTCGAGGTTGAAAGGGGATTGTCGCCATGCCGCCAGTACTGCGGTCTCCAGCTTCCCAGGGGGGCTGCTCCGTGCATCATAACAGGTATTTGGTGGTCGATACATCGTTCGATAATGGGATAATAGATTGGGTCGTTGATTTTGTAGGTGTCATACAGCTCCCCGACCATGACCATACCCTGATCCACACAGCGGTCGATCTCTTCAAGAGCAGCCTTTGGCCATCCCGGATGGATATAACAGGACCCAAGGATGCGGTTGGGGTATTGCCTCATCGCTTCCAGTACGATATTGTTATTTTCCCGCATCTGTTCGGGATTACTTGCACGCAGATTTGAACATGCAGTCCATGTGATTCCCGTCCGCCTGCAGCTCTCATCGATCAACGATGGATTCCGCCCGTTCAAATCGACATGATTGTGAACGTCGATTTTTCGATAGTTTACAGCTTTACGGACCATTTCCCTGTAATCGGCCCAATCCCACTTCATCCGTTCA
>SKRC01000001.1 GCA_007118695.1 Balneolaceae bacterium
GCTGTCGGGACGTTGAGCACGCCATTTTCGGGACGCCTTGCATACAATCAGATATCGCTTCGCGTACAAAAAATGAGCTTGGCGAAAAATGCGGGTTAGACGGGTACGATATTGAGCCATCAGGATCTGCAACCACCAAGTTGATTGTTAAATTTCTATTTTTTGTACTACATTTTCTTTATCAAAAAATATAACCTCTTCATTTAACCATATACTTTTCTATTTTTAAATTCATTTAATGTTAACAACTGAATTGTTATGATTATATCAATGACCGGCTTTGGACGGGGAAATGCAACTGAAAACGGAATGCAGGTGACGGTTGAAATAAAAACGCTGAACAGCAGATATCTTGACATCTCTTCGCGTCTTCCACAGTCGATCAGTGATAAAGAACTGGTGCTGAAAGAATTTGTTCAGGATAAAATCAAAAGGGGAAAGGTCAACATCAATGTCTATGTCGATAAAACCAGGACCGGGCAGCCTGATTTTACATTTAGCCCCGAACTGGTACAAAGTTACGGTGCGATGCTCGAACAGATCAAGCTAAAGGCAAACATCTCCAAGCCGGTCCATCTGAGTGACCTGATGAAATTTGAAGATATTTTCATACGCAGGCCGGAAGACAAGGAGACCATTAAAAAAACCTGGAATCTCACAAAACAGGCCTTGGATGATGCTCTCGAAATGGTCCTGAAAATGCGGATAAAGGAAGGTGGACAGCTTAAAAACGAACTGAAAAGCCAGGTTGACGGCATCGCCGGGCAGCTCGACGATGTGATGCGGTTGTCCAAAGAGCGGGCTCCCCAGGCGCTGGACCGCATGAAAGACCGGCTTGCCATTCTGTTGAAGGATGATGAGATCGACCCGGAACGGCTCGAGCAGGAGATTGCCATCCTCGTTGACAAAATGGATATCCAGGAAGAGGTGATCAGGCTCAAATCGCACCTGAAATTTTTCCTTGAAGCTCTGGACAGTGACGATTCCGTGGGCCGCCGGCTCAATTTTCTGAGCCAGGAGATCAACCGGGAACTGAATACCATCGGGTCCAAATCCAATGATTCGGAAATTTCGCACCTGGTTGTTTTCGCCAAAGAGAAACTCGAACAGATACGCGAACAGGTACAAAATATTGAGTAGTCAAGGACGCACAAGAGGTAAAATCATCATCCTTGTCGCACCCAGCGGAGCCGGCAAATCAACCATGGCCCATCGGCTTCTGAACGATTTTAAGACGCTCCGGTTTTCCGTATCCGCCACGACACGCAAGCCGCGCTCCGGAGAAAAAGATGGGGTGGACTACTATTTTCTATCCGATGAGGCGTTCAGAAACAAAATTGAGGCGGGTGAATTCCTGGAATGGGAAGAGTTTTATAACGGCCATAAATACGGCACGCTGCGGGAGGATGTGGAAGAGCAACTCAACCGGGGATATTCCATTCTGCTGGATATTGACGTGCTGGGAGCAACCAACATCAAAAAAATTTACGGGGATGAAGCCCTGGCCATCTTTATCAAACCTCCGTCACTGGATGTTCTCAAACAACGGCTGATGAAACGCGGCACCGAATCCGAACAGATGCTGAAAACCCGCCTCGAGCGGGCTCAAAAAGAACTTGCCTACGAAGAACGGTTTGACAGGGTTGTTGTCAATGACGACCTGGAAACGGCTTATCGTAAAATCAAACAAGCCGTGGCAGGGTTTATGGAGGCGTAGTGCTGAGCAAAGCCCGCATCAGCGGAAAGTAATTGATTAACATTGCAAAAAAGCATAATTTTTACAGCTATATTGTTTATTTTAAAATAGATGTTCCATCAGGGATAACTTCAGAAATTAAGAATTCATTTAATACAACTTCCCAATGCCGATAAAAACACTCGATATTGAAAAACTGGGCGAAGAAGCGAATAACAAATATGAAATGATTGTTGTTATGTCGAAACGGGCCCGTCAAATCGCCGCCCAGGAAAAACTGGAGCTGGATGAAAAACTCAAGTATTTTGAAGGCTTTGAAGATGAAGACGAATTCACCTTCAACGAAGAACAAGAGCGTATATCAAGAGCCTTTGAACGATTGCCACACGCCACACAGCGGTCCGTGAATGAGATGCTGGAAGACAAAATATATTTCAGCTATCCTGAAAGAGATCTATGATGAATTTGTCCGGCAAGCATATTTTGCTGGGCGTTACAGGTGGTATTGCCGCATACAAATCGGCCTTGCTGTTGCGTGAATTTCAAAAAGCGGGTGCGGAAGTCCGGGTTACCATGACCCCTTCAGCCACCCGCTTTGTAGGTTCTGAGACCTTTGCCACCCTCTCCCGCCATGAAGTAGCCATTGATGTTTTTAACGAGGCTGACCCCGGCGACTCCTGGACCAAGCACATTCATTGGGGTGACTGGGCCGATCTTTTTGTAATAGCCCCCTGCACAGCCAATACCCTGGCTAAACTGGTTCACGGGCAAGCCGACAATATGCTTACGTCCGTAGCCCTGGCCGCGCGGTGTCCGCTGCTGCTCTGCCCCACCATGGATGCAGAAATGATCCGTCATCCGGCCGTACAAAGAAACCTGGAATTGGCTGAAGAGTTTGGTTTTCACATCCTGGAGCCGGAAAGCGGATACCTGGCCAGCGGCCTTGAAGGGGCCGGACGCCTGCCGGAACCCGAATCCATACTGAAAACCGGAAACACCATTCTCGAACAGGCCCGAAAAAAGGGGCCACTTTCAAAAAAAAAAGTGATCGTCACCGCGGGGCCGACACGTGAGCAGATCGATCCGGTCCGATATATCTCCAATCCCAGCAGCGGCAAGATGGGCATTGCCATGGCGGAGGCCGCCCGGGCTCTTGGCGGTGATGTAACCCTGCTGCACGGGCCGATTTCTTCTGAACTGCCTGCACATCTGAATCCGGTCAAATTTCAGTCGGCCGAAGATCTGTTCGAATTAATCCGGGCTCACGCCGATGCAGACGTTGTTATCATGGCCGCTGCCGTCGCCGATTTCAGGCCGGAGACAAGAGGAGAACAGAAAATCAAAAAAGAGAAAGCCGAAACTACCCTGAAACTCAAACCCAACCCGGACAGCCTCGCCTGGCTGGGAAAACAAAAGAAATCGGGACAGGTATTGATCGGTTTTGCCATGGAGACCGAAAACCTCGAAGAAAATGCCCTCAAAAAACTCAAAAAGAAAAATCTCGATTGGATCTGCGCCAACGACCTTACCGGCGACGGAACCGGTTTCGAACACGAAACGAACCACATCACCCTCTTTGGCGATAATATCCGCGAAGAATTCAAAGGCGACAAGAGTATCATTGCCAAACAGATTATGAGAAGGATTTTTGGGAAATGATACGGGCATTTTTCCTCTGTTGCCTTTTACATTTCCTCTTGCCACATTATCACCCGAGGGTGTGATCCTGAAACGGATCAGAATTTCACAGTTTTAATCCGCATTTTTCACCAAGCTCATTTTTTGTACCCCGACGGCGGTCGGGGAAATTTTTCCCTCAGCTAGGCGAAGCTAAAATAGTTGTGAGCTCCGAGCATAGCGATTCCACCCGAGCGGTCGGGACTCATTTTTTGTACCCTGACAGCAGTCGGGGAAATGCGGATAAATCCGATGCTTCCGTGTAACACCGGTTTGCAATAGATGTACATTTCGCCGTCACTGTTCACCATTACCTGTTTTACCAATGAAATCACTGATTAACATTTTTTGTTATACCCTCACCCTGGCACTGTTGGCCGCCTGCAACAGTGATCGCGGATCTGAACTGGCCAATCACCTCACGTTTTATGCTTCTTTTGATGACGGGTTTGAGGCCGATATTGCACTGGGCGATCCAACCCTGTATATCGCCCCTTCCCTGAGCCGGGCTGCGGAAGAACTGGAGCCTTATGATGGGCAGAACTATCTTGGCCGAATTGTTGAAGATGAGGGTCGATACGGCAATGCCCTTTATTTGGACCTGCCGTATGATCCGATTCTTTTCTACAGGGGTGATAATAACATGCCCTATCTTGAACAAAACTGGAGCGGGTCGGTCTCGTTTTGGATGAAACTGGATCCGGCTGATCTGGCTCCCGGTTACTCCGATCCGATCCAGATTACATCACGGGGCTGGAATGACGGGGCTTTGTTTGTGGATTTTACAGATGAAGACCCTCGTATCTTTCGGTTTGCCATTTTTCCTGACCGGGAAGTATGGGATCCCGAGGAACGCGACTGGAATGATGTACCGATCGAAGAGCGCCCGATGGTTGATGTACCCGAACCTCCCTTCAGCAATGACAGATGGACTCATGTGGCATTCACCTTCAACAACTTCAATACTGGAAACAGCGACGGAGTGGTAAACTGCTACCTGGATGGCCAGCTTTTCGACACCCTCTCCGGCCGTGAGAAAACCATTACCTGGACCCCTGGCAGCGTTGCCATATGGCTCGGATACAACTTCAGGGGTTATCTGGACGAACTATCCATTTTCGATCGCTCCCTGACGGACGACGAGATCCTGCAGATCTATGAACTGGAGAACGGAATCCGGGGTTTGTAACGGCCGTACGCTGCAGGCCATCAGCCTGTAAAGCACATGTTTACCTGTTTGGCTTTTGAAGAATTAAGAGCAGAATTCAGAATTCAGAATTCAGAATTCAGAATTCAGGAGTCAGGAGTCAGGAGCAGAATTCAGGGATCGGGAGAACTATCTATTAGCCACCGGTAGGTGCGGTGCGTTTTATGATGAAAACAGCCAAGGGCTTCGAGACTCCGCTGCATCAGCCAGTTTTTTTCACTTATCCAGGCCCCTTCCAGGTAATCCAGGGTGGGAGCTGCGGCTTTGGTCATTTGAATGCCCCGGACAAAAGTGAGCGCCTCCAGGCCCATCTTCCGGTATTTGGGCAGTGTCCCATAGACGACCGTGCGAAGCCGTGTTGCCCTCTTCTTTAAACGGATCAGTTTAATAAAATGCCACCAGCGCAGCTTCCCCCCTGTTTCGGCCGATACTTCATTCAGATCCGGTATACAGACAATGAACGAGGCCGGCTCCCCATCGACAAAAGCAAGCAAAACACTGTCCTGGATCATAATCCATTTCAGCTGCTTGACCATTTCGTTGACCATTGCTTCGGTCAGCTCTGTAAACTCCTGTCCCCGTTCTTCAATATCCTGATCACGCCAGGCTTCATTGTAAATTTGGCGGATGTACCCGGCATCCCGGTGAATATTCTTCAGATCGATCGGACGAAATTCGACACCGGGACGGCTTTCAATTCGGTCGGTGATTTTAACCAGTCGCTCCGGCAGCGGATCGCCAAAATATCGCTTGTAGCTCCAGTGATCGTCGTATTTTACCGCCCCGGTTTGTTCTATCAGTTCCCGGTAATACGGCGGATGATAAAGCATGCCGTAGATGGGCGGTTCTTTGTAATTTTCCACGAGGAGACCCCAGAAATTGTCATTCTCCCCAAAGTTAACCGGGCCCCGGAATGCTCCGTTACCCCTTCTTTTGTGCCATACCTTGGCATAATCGATGACGGCATCGGCCACTTTCTGATCGTTGACCATTTCAAGAAATCCCATCCCACCCATCGGCGGATCAAACAGATGGTCTTTTCGTTTATTGGCCATCAGTGCAAACCTCGCCAGCACAGTCTCACCGTCGAACAGAAGAAACCGCTGGCACTCGCCATGCTCAAAATACGGATTTTTTTGCGGGTTAAAGATCTTTTCAATCTCAAAACGGAACGGAGGGATCCACTCCGGGTAGTCCCTGTATATCCGAAAAGGCAGTTCATGAAACTGATCGACCTCTTCAGCCGTGATAATTTTACGAATTGCGAATGCCATAGTATTCTACCTTTTCTTACATTTGATGGAGCGCCTAAAGGTAAGAGGCTGGAGTTATTTCTCAAACTAATGCATGCTTTTAACTCAAGTTCCACAAAATTTTAAAAATTGATTTCATTTTTCTGTAATAACGATTTGTAGTTACAGACTGAATATCCTCAACAGTACGTGCATGAGTGGTTCTGACTTAAAATAGTGCGAACACTTTACAATAAATCTTATTTTTCGTAGCAACTACATCGCCATTTTGCGGAAGTTGAGTTAATAAATAGAAGATATCATAAGACAACGCTGAGCCGGATGGCCAATTCTGCACCCCCTGATACAAATCAAAACAAACTGAAAACCTGGATTGTGATTCTGCTGGCCGTTAGTTGTATTACTGCCCTGGTTCTCTATTTCTCCTATTCGCCACCGGAGCATAAACGGTTCCAATCATCGGCAGAACTCGATTCTTTGATAACACTCAACTTCGACCATTTTAATATATCGGATAACCAGATCCGGGTACGGACAGTAGAAATCGACACGGCCACGATACGGAAAGTCTATAGCGTGCGGGTGCCCCCCGGCTTTTCCAAAACCCAGTGGCATTATGAACTCGACAAGATGCTTCGTCCTTACCGCTCATCCACACCGGCACGGGTGATTTTTCCCGAGCGTCATTTGCGCATCCATATCACGTACGGGCCAAATATCGTACGTACGATACAGATGCAAACGGACCCGTCGCTTGTTCTGTATCGTGATTTTGCATCGCTAATCCTGGCCTTCGACCGTCCGCCACCGGAAAGCGTGCTCAACCGGATCAAAGCGTTCGGTGAACCGATTCAGCTGGCGATCCGTTCACAAAGTCCTCGCACAGAGTTCGAAGCGATCCGTGAATTGCGCCGTAAATATCCACATACTGTCTGGTTGCTCAAAGACAATAACGGTCGTAACTTTGATCAGCTATCGGATATGGATGTTTTTCTGAACCGTTTGGATCTGATCGATCAGATTGACACCGGGGCCAGGGTTCTTTTTTATAATCCATATGAAGAGATCAGCGATAACTTCAGCCGTCAGATGAGCCGGAAAAATCTGTTGCTTGTCGATGTCAGTGAGGCGATCCACGTGGATGACCTTTCAGACCAGCGGCAGGTGGCACTGGCCAAACAGGAGATGCTGCAGCGCTCCTCCCTCACCCTGCCCCCGGCAGTGATCGTGGAGGGATCGAACGCCAATATCAGGCAGCTTCAGGCGTTTATTTCGGCACTTAAACAGGATCACGTGCAACTGAGATCCCCTTATTTTATGGAGTTTTAGTATTCACATGAAGCTAATTGAAACACAGAAATTTTTAAAGAAACTGGAGCTGCAGGAATTTCCTCAGCCGGAAGTGGTGACATTGAAATACCCGGTTCTGCTCTGCCATGGTTATGGGGCACTTGCATCTATTGTAAAGCCCTCTCCCATGCATGAGGTGTGTATGCTGATGCGCAAGCACGGGGTTATTGCTTTTGCTCCCAACATTGTCCCCTATGCCAAGATAGAGACAAGGGCGGCCCAGTGGGTGAACAAGATCGATCAATTGACCGATGAATACGGGTTTGAGAAAATCAACGTGCTGGCCCACAGCATGGCGGGCCTCGATATGAGACACGCCCTGACCCGGTCGGATATCCACACCCGTGTATCCTCACTGACCACGCTTGCCGCACCGCACCACGGAACCAGCCTGGCCGAACTGGTGCTCAATACCACGCCCGATATAGTGCGCGACAAGCTCGGGGATGTTTTCAACTGGTTTGGTGATAGCATGTATCCCTCAGCAAAAAGTGATGCCGTGGGAGCCGTCAAACAGCTCACGCGGGAATATGTGCAGGAAAAATTTAATCCCAAGCATCCCGACCGTGACGATGTAGCCTGCTTTTCCTATAGCGCATCCGTCGGCAAAGGCACCGAAGCCCCGCTCAACACACTCTACCGCTACCAGAACCAGTACATCCACGAACAGGAAGGGCCCAACGATGCATTTATCTCCGTCGAATCCGCCAAATGGGGTGAGCATATCAAAACCGTTCCCCTCTCCCACATGGAACAGATAAAACTCGGCATCAGCAAAGATCGGCTCTGGATTTATGAAGCGTTCTGGCTGGACGTATTAAAGTACCTGGCAAAGGAAGGATTGTAATATAGCGACAAGGTGTGAGATTCAAAGTGCATGGAACAGGGAGCAAGGATCGCCAAAATCCATTTGTCCTACAGTTCTATATTCTCCAGCTCTTTTAACAAGGGGTAGGAGGTCAGATCGTATTGTATCGGGGTGAGTGAGGCGAAACCAGCTTCGAGGGCGTTGATATCGTTGCCGTCGTCCTGGTCGAGCAGTTGAAATTTGCCGGTAAGCCAATAGTAGGAGCGGTTGTGAGGATCGATACGGCCTTCGAATTCCTCAACATAGCGGCTGTTGGCCTGCCGCGCCCATTTGATGCCTTTCAAAGGCCCTTCAGGCACATTCAGATTCAGGGTAACCCCCCGCGGCATTCCATGGTTGAGTACATATCCGATCACCTTGCGGGCGGCGTCTTTGGAACCGCTCAGGTCCGCATCTTCATTGAATGCGGTGCAGCTCACCGCTATGGAAGGATACCCCAGAATAGTGCCTTCCGTAGCGGCGCTAACGGTTCCGGAGTATAAAATATTGATGCCCGCATTGCTGCCATGGTTGATGCCGCTGACTACGAGATCCGGTTTCCGGTTCAAAAGCTGGTTGTGCGCCAGCTTAACCGAATCGGCCGGGGTTCCCGAGACCGCCTGGCCGCTGAACCGCCCGTCGATCATAAAAGATCGCGAACGCAACGGGGTACTAACGGTAATGGCATGCCCCACCGCACTCTGCTGACGGTCGGGGGCTACAATTTCTACATCACCAAACTCATCGGCTACCTCCGCCAACGCCTGGATACCGGGTGAGAAAATACCGTCGTCATTACTGACCAGGATTAATGGTTTTTTATAACTACTCATTGGACAGATCTTTGATTTATTATAGTCTGATTGATTCTATTTGATACGAAATATTTGATTTGCATGGGAATTTGTGATTTGCAAGGAGGAAAAGATAAGCAATAGAATAACAACTTTGTGAATGAGAGAATCTGATTTCTATGAATGAATTGTGCACGAGTTGTCATTCAAGCGATTTGGAACTCAATTGAAATTCTCTCCTCGCTTGGCAGTGATCGAATATTTTAATGCTCAACTGCACATTCAGCAAACTATGACCCACTTTATTGAAAACTTCCTTTCATCCAAACATCAATAATCCAACATTCTACATTCTACATTCCTAGTTCAATATTCGGCATTCAATACTGTTCATCCTTACCGGGGAAATCCACACTCTTCACATCTTTGATGTACTGCTGAACGGCATCAGTCATAGTGGAATGAAGATCGGCATAACGCCTCAAAAACCGCGGCCTGAACTCTTTGTTCAGCCCAAGCATATCGTGGAGAACCAGCACCTGGCCGTCACATTCCGGGCCGGCCCCGATTCCAATCGTCGGCACGGAAACCGACCGGGTAACTTCTGCGGCAAGGACCGAAGGAATTTTTTCAAGCACAATCGAAAAGACCCCACATTCCTCCAGTGTTTTGGCATCCATCAGTAACTGGTCGGCTTCCGCTTCTTCCTTTGCCCGCACTTTGTAAGTGCCAAATTTGTAAATGCTTTGAGGCGTCAGGCCCAGGTGCCCCATTACGGGGATCCCTGCATCGACAATGCGTTTGATCGTATCGGAGATCACAGCCCCGCCTTCCAGTTTAACCCCGTGCACACCGGCCTCTTTCATCATCCGGCCGGAGCTGATCAGCGCTTCCTTGGCCGTCACCTGGTAACTCATAAACGGCAGATCGGCTATCACCAGCGCCCGGTCAACCGCCCGGACCACACAGGAGGCATGATACAACATATGGTCCATGGTCATGGGGACAGTCGTTTCATGGCCGGCCATCACATTGCTGGCCGAATCACCCACAAGAATCACATCAATGCCGGCCTGATCAACGATTTTTGCCATCGTGTAGTCGTAAGCGGTGAGCATGCTGATTTTCTCCTGCTGCTGTTTCATCTCAACAACAGTCTGAGTTGTCACCTTGGGTGGGCGATCAGAAGCGGATTGTGTACTCATTATAGATTCTCCCTGGCAACGATAGCAGCTGAGGCTTCCAACTCACAGGTTACTTCATCGTCTACTGTGGCAACACCTTCCATGGTGATAAAATTTCTTCTGTGACTGACGAGCTTCACATCCATCTGCAGCACATCGCCTGGAACTACCTGCCTTCTGAACTTGGCTTTTTTGATTCCGGTAAATACAATCAGCGATTTATTCGGGTCCTCCACTTTATGCTTCATCATCATGATGCACCCGCTCTGCGCCATTGCTTCAACCTGAAGTACTCCCGGCATGATGGGAGCTCCCGGAAAATGACCGTTGAAAAACGGTTCATTCACACTGACATTCTTCACGGTGACAATTCTCTCCTCTTCAATCTCCAACACCCGGTCAACAAGCAGGAATGGATATCGATGAGGAATGTAATTTTTGATTTCTTCAATATGCATCATGGGCGTAGAGGTTTGGTCCGTATTGGTTGATTTTTCATGGGTCATAGTTCGTATTTAAAGTATTGAATTTCTCTGTGGCAAAATAAGCCACTTTTTTCTCTTTTTCTGAAAACAAAAAGTCCCTCATTTTTTAATTAAAACATGCTCTTGAAGTACATAAGAGACAATTATTCATTCACAACTGGTAAATGTTCGGATAGTTCTGAAGATTCTCAGATATTTCCGGCAACTTTTTGTTGCAAGTTCATTCCAACACTCACTGATCACGCAGTTTGAAGTGCTCTTTTTACACCTTACACCAAATACCATGCAAGTAATTTCCGTCGTTTGTTTAACTTTCGTGGGTTAAAACTAGTTTATGTAGTGGTCAAGCTATGCCAGGGATTGACACTTCTCAATTCCCACTACCCAATACCCAATACTCAATACTCACGACTTTTGACTATTGACTCACCGCACAACCCCTACATAAACATAGGCAATTCCCCCGGTCAGTTTTTCAGCCCGGGTCTGTCTGAACGCCCCGGTCTTGTTCATCAGCTCGAGAAAGGATTCACCTGCCGGAAAGGTTGCACTTGTCTCGGGCAGATAAGTGTAGGCCTCCCTGTTGCCGCTGATCCAGCCACCGACAGCCGGCATAATGTGTTTACTGTATAATTCATAGGGATATTTCAGCAAGCCTTCAGGCTGCCCAAATTCCAATACCACCACCCTGCCTCCGGGCTTAACGACCCTGGCCATTTCTAAAAGTGCCTTCATGGGTTCATCCACATTCCGGATGCCGAATGCAATGCTGGATACATCAAACCTGTTATCTTCATACGGCAGGTCCATGGCATCGGCGACTTCAAAGTCGATTTTGAGCTTCTTGTCCCTGGCTTTATCCGGGGCAAACTCGATCATCTCCCTGCAAAAATCGGTACCGAGCACATACCCGTCATCCCCGACTGCCTGTTTAAATGAAATGGCAAGATCTCCGGTGCCGGTTGCACAGTCCAGTACATGTTCACCCGGTTTCACACCACTTGCCAACACCGTCTGGTTTCGCCAGATATGATGAATCCCCAAAGAGAGGATGCTGTTAACGCGGTCGTAATCATCCGCGATGTCCGCAAACATTTGTTTAACTTTTTCACTCATTTCATCCACAAGATACGACGATTAATAGCGAGACGCGAAATACCAGCCAAATGTTTAAACTCATTTCAAAATTTTATGTGGAATATATTTTTTTTTATAAATCAAATAATATCTAGTATTTAACAATTCGATCCCCACAGTTTCCCAGCCAACCCGTACCCTGCCACTGCCAACTGCAACTGCTCCCTGTACCCTGTGTCTTTTTATGCATCCCTCATCACTTCATTGAGATGATCCACCTTATTCAGGTATACAACCTCAAAACCGACACTATTCCAGGTCAGATAATTAATCGCTCCATTGGCGTGTTCAATTCGGTGCATATTTTCCAACCCGAGCCCGGTCCAAACCGATAACAAAATCCGAATCACACGACCGTGTATCACAAAAGCAATGGTATCGCCATCATATTCATGCAGATAGTGCATAGCCCTGGTGCCAGCCCGCTCATAAACCTCTTCAGGTGACTCGCCTCCGGGTATCCGGTAAGAGGTTTGACCATTTACCCATTTGCTGTGTACAGTTTCAATATCGTCGGCAATATCATGAAAATATTTCCCCTCAAAATCCCCAAAATTCATCTCATCCAGATCGCCATGAGAAATCCGGTCACAACCCTGAATTTCGGCAATGGTATTCGCAGTCTGCCGTGCCCTGAGCATGCTGCTGCTCACTACCTGGTCCACCTGGTAGTTTTCAAGATAAACAGCAACGGCTTCTGCCTGTTGAAACCCTGTTGCATTCAAAGGCGCGTCAATCCCCCGTCCCTGCATCTGGTGATTACGGTTATAGTCGGTTTCACCATGCCGGATTAAAAACAACTTATTTTGCATACAATCAAACCCTTAAGATTTACTTCTTTTTATCTTTTCCCTTTTTGTTCTTCATTTTAAACTTCAGGAAGGATTCCTTCAGATGATCTTCCATATTGCTCACCTCTTCCGGAGTTACATCTTCGTAGATGGAGTATCGAATCAGGACCATCTTCAAAACCCTGTCATTCAGCGACAGGCCGGTATGTTCTCGTTTCGCCTCCAGGCGATCCATGAGCAATCGCAACAACCCTACTTTGAATAGAAAAAAGAAAATCACACCTACCAAAAGCCCGCTATAATTCCCATAAATACCCAGCATGCTCAGGGCAATCGCAGCCACACCGATCTGAAAAGCATCGTGGTTAATAAACTTCAGCAGGGGTGTCATAAAAATGTTGACAAAAGCACTTTTGTTGTAATACCAGATAAAATAAAAAGCAATCGACACGCCGGCTGCAAGCCAAACGGGAAGATAAAATACCAACCCAAAAAACATAATCAGTGCCAGACTGTCTGCACTTTCAATCCAGATGACAGCCGTCAGTATCAGTTTTTCAAATTCCTGCTTTTCAAGAAGCCCCGGAACAAATTCATCAATCGCTTTCCGCGTTGCATTAAACCAGTGTCCCCCTGACGTAACAGTGGCCACGTTCGACTCAAGTACATTTTGAGAATGAGAAAATTTATTTGAAGCCATAAGGCTGGAAATATAGCCTAATTCATTGATAATTGTAATTATTTACAACCAACACAGGCCTATTGAATTAAGTTTAATACCCAAAGGAATAGATCTGCCTGTAAATTGCCCTATTGAACGTCCCATCCAACATCCAACATCCAACATCAATTAACTACTCAATACTCTATACTCAAACATTCAATATTCGATATTCGATATTCGATATTCGATATTCAATATTCGATATTCTCCAAAGGAGTCCTTCGGACAATATTCTCCAAAGTAGTCCTTCGGACAATATTCAATCAACAACATTAATA
>SKRC01000141.1 GCA_007118695.1 Balneolaceae bacterium
AACTGTTAACTGTTTAATCTCACCCATCGCATAACATCTGCGTTCAGAACCCGTTATTTAGTTAAATAAATAATGGATGTTATGGCCTCGATAATTGTCTATATCGCTTTTACAGTTTTATCATTGTCAATGGGATACATTGTCTACCGGTTGTTAGAGCTTCAAAACCGGGAACCTTATAAAGAAGAGCTCGACCGACGATTTCAGGAATCCTGGAGTGGCAGAGACGGAGAAGAACTTTATGCCTGGTACCTTGTCAAGCTGGATCTGATTCAGTTTGGAGCTAAAGAGAGGGAGCTTAACTACGTCGAAAATAAAATCGATGAAATCGATAAAAATTCGATGCTTTCACAGTTTGTGGTGGACGAAGCCGGAGAAATCGGAAGCAGTGTGTCATCCGGCAATATGAGCTTTTCAGAGTAACCTGTCGATGCTGAAAATAGATGGAATTTTGGTGCCGTTGAGGATGGATTCTATCAACAGTTTCCCAAGATAAGGCCCCAGCATCAACCCCTTCGAACCTAGGGCACAAAATGCGTACAGATGACTTTTTTCCGGATGAGGACCGATTACCGGTTTTTTATCAGGAACTGTTACCCGTACCCCGGCCCACCCCTGCCTGTCCGTAATCATATTGTGAATGCCCGGAAGGGTCCTGTTCAACCGTTCTAACAGGTAGCCGGCCCCCTCATCGTCGGCGTTCAAATGGTCAAAATGGTGTTCATAAGTACTTCCAAGTACAATCGTTTCGGGGTCGACCGCCGTCTGTGCGATGTAACCAAGGCTGGATATGGAGCTGTTGAATTTTAGCCTTTGCCTGAGCTTGACCGTAAGTGTCTGACCTTTTACCCGGTGCAGAGGCAGTATTTCCCATAAAGGGTCCACGGTCATTTGCTTCCCCATTGCATAAATAGCGGTATGGGCTGTTAATTCCAATGACCGGCTGACGGCCCGGAAGGGGGTGCCCGTTGTGCAGCTGAATTCCGAATTCAGGAAGAAATCAACACCCTCATTCTTTAAACAGAGGTAGAGGGCCTGGATGAAATCTTTCATCATTACGGTTCCGCCAACCGGTATCCAAAGTCCACCTGTCTTGCAAATTAACCCCGGAAACCGGGATTTGAGCTCTTTTTCGCTGATCCACTCAACCCAGCCCGGCGGCCATTCCGAATTCCTGAAGCTGTCCAGCATTCCGGCAGCCAACGTTTCATCCAGGGCCGGGCGAATCACTCCATTTTCACTGTAATAAGGCCTTTGGGCATACCTTCCGGCTTCATTAATGATCTGCTTGGTATACTCCAGGCACGTTTCGGCTTGCCAGGTTTTTTTGGCTTTGCGGCCGGTGGCCGGATTTAATAAAGCCGCTGGTGTGCCTGAGGCACCGCTGCCGGGTTTCTTCCGGTCGATCACGGCTGTGTGCAATCCGGCCCGGGATGCAGCATAAGCGGCTGACAGCCCGGCAATTCCGGCGCCTATAATCAGCAGATCATAATGGGAGGTATCAGACACGTTTACAGCCTCCCGGAAGCAATGAAACCGGCTCCGGCGCTTTTCATTTCATCCAGGGCGGCATTCACGGACCCGTCGATATCAATCCCTTTAATCGCATCTTCAATAACATGTACAGTGAATCCTTCTTTCAACCCGTCAATGACAGACCATTTCACACAAAAGTCCGTTGCCAGCCCGCATGTATAGAGTTCCGTAATACCCCTGTTATTCAGATATCCGGCCAGCCCCGTTTTGGTCTGCTGGTCATTTTCATAAAAAGTGGAATAGGAATCAATGGCTTTGCGAAAACCTTTGCGGATGATTACTTCAGTTTTATGGGTATTTAATTCCGGATGAAACTCTGCGCCCCGGCTGCCCTGCACGCAGTGATCGGGCCACAGAATCTGTTCGCCGTAATCGACCTTGATCGTTTCGAAGGGCTCTTTGTTTTTGTGGGAAGAGGCGAATGAGCTGTGTCCCTCCGGGTGCCAGTCCTGGGTTTGAATCACATGGTCAAATTTTTCAATTAATTCATTTATGACCGGCACTACCTGGTCTCCCCCGGGTACTTCAAGCGCGCCACCCGAACAAAAATCATTCTGCACATCGATAATCAATAGTGTTTTCATGGCTTGATTACTCATCTTTGATTTTGGTTATCATTTCATCTCTCAATTCAAACAGTTTATTGCTAATACCTACTTTGTATATATGTGGATTATCAAAACGCTGATGCTCTCTGTTTAATTTCTGAAGGCGCTGTTTGCAATAATCGGCAATATCCATCACACCGGGAAGCTCCAGGCAGAGTTCCCCGTCACAAATAACCGGGTGAAGCAGGAGCTCAAACTTCATATGTTTCATCGTACTTCTTTTAGCCGGAAAATAGGGATGGATCATGCGGTCAATCTCATCTTCATCTTCCATGACGATGGCATCCCCGTTAAAACTTCCATCCTCGTTCAGGTAACGATATACTTTTTTCCGTCCGGGGAAGGTGATCTTTTCGATGTTCTCGGAGATCTTAAGAGTCGGTTTCCCGTTTATTTCGGCCAGTTTATACACGCCATCCAGGGCGGGGGAATCCTGGCCGGTGACCAGCCGGGTTCCGACGCCAAAGACATCGATCGGCGCATTCTGGGTTATCAGGCTTTTGATGATATGTTCGTCGAGCTGATTGGAGGCGGCAATTTTAACATAGCCCAAACCTTCCTCATCCAGCATTTTTCTTGATTGCTTGGCAAAATAAGCAAGATCACCGCTGTCCAGGCGAATCCCTTTCAGCCGGTGGCCGTTGCTTTCCAGTTCTTTGGCTACTTTAATGGCATTGGGTACTCCGCTTTCCAGTGTGTTGTAGGTATCAACCAAAAGGATAGAGTGATCGGGGAAATGTCTGGCAAATGTACGGAAAGAAGTGAGTTCATCATCAAAAGACTGCACCCAGGAGTGGGCCATGGTTCCGCTGGCCGGCAGGTTGTATTTGTGCGCGGCATAAACATTGGAGGTTCCATCCAGCCCGCCGATCAGAGCCGCACGGGTGGCATGCACCCCGCCAAGGCCTTGCGATCGCCTTAATCCAAAATCGAGTACTTTTCTGCTGCCGGCGGCAAATCTCAGCCTGGAGGCTTTTGTGGCGATCAGGGATTGAAAATTGAGAATATTCAGGATCAGGGTTTCAATAATCTGCGTTTCAACAAGGTTCCCCTCAACACGCAATACCGGTTCCTTGGGAAAGATGATCTCTCCTTCACGGGCTGAGAACAGGTTCCCAGTAAACCGAAAGCCTTTCAGAAAATTGATAAATTCCGTGTCAAAACCTTCCCGTTCCAAATATTCCAGCTCTTCCTGCTGAAACTGGAAGGTCTCAAGTGTTTCCAGCAGCTCATTCAGCCCGGCATACACCACATAACCGCCATTAAAAGGGAGAGCCCTGAAGAAATAGTCAAAAACAGCTGTTTTATTGTGCAAGCCGGATTTATAATAACCCTGGGCCATGGTCAATTCGTAATAATCAGTATACGTTGCCGGATTATTGATATACATGAATCTGATTTAGATACGTTGATAACATGAAAAAAATAAGAAAGCCTTTTGTCAGCTGAAAATGTATTAAAGATGCCGGCGATCCAGGTTTCGACTTCTCTTAACCCGCAATTTTCAGTACGCCGGACAAATTTCGCAGCTAACAACCGGGGATCATTTTTGTTGAGGTACTAAAATAGATGTTCCGAATTGTAGTTCAATAGTTTACAACATTTATAACTTTTTCTTTATGAAAAATGGTTTACAA
>SKRC01000036.1 GCA_007118695.1 Balneolaceae bacterium
AAGGTACAAGGTACAAGGCAGAAGCTGTAGCGGAGTGCTCATTTTTTGATCACGAAATGAAAGTCCCGACTGATCGGGGTGAAAAGTGAAAAGGTACAAGGTACTAGTTACAAGTGAAAAAAGTGAAAGTTGAAAAGGCAACAAGGCAAAAGGCAGAAGTGAAAAGTGAAAAAAGTTCAAAGCTGAAAGCTGAAAGGGAAAAGAACGTTGGCCAACAGGAATAACCAGGGCAAACACTGTTATCAAATTTGAATGCAAATCACCCAAACACCTTCTTCTACTCACTACCCAATACTCATTACTCAACACACATGACTCAAGACTCAAGACTCAAGACTAATAAAACTTTTATACACGACGATTTTCTTCTGCACAATGAGGCGGGCAGAACCCTGTTCCATGAGCATGCCGAAGAACAGCCGATTATCGACTACCATTGCCACTTGCCGCCCGATGAGATTGCAAGGGACATTAATTACCGGAACATGACGCATATCTGGCTCGACGGGGATCATTACAAATGGAGGGGAATGCGAAGTTGCGGGGTTGATGAAAAATATATCACCGGTGATGCATCGGATAAGGATAAGTTTCTGGCCTGGGCCGAAACGGTGCCCAAAACATTGCGAAACCCGCTGTTTCACTGGACCCATATGGAGCTGAAGCATCCCTTCGGGATCACCGACCGGCTGCTGAATGGCGATACGGCGGAATCCATCTGGGAGGAGTGCAACGAGATGCTGCAGAGCCCGGAGTTTTCGTCCCGTCAGCTCCTGAAGAAAAGCCGTGTCAAAGTAGTGGGCACAACCGATGACCCGACCGATTCCCTGGAGCATCACAAGGCGGTCCGCTCAGAGCCAGATGCCGGTTTTATCATGGTTCCCACATTCCGGCCCGACCGTGGCATGGAGATCGAAAACGGGGATGAATTCAGGGCCTGGGTGGAGAAACTTGGGGCTGCGGCGGATATGGAAATTACCGGTTACCAAAGTTATATGGATACCCTCAAAAGCCGGCATGACTTTTTCGACTCTCTTGGCTGCCGGGCTTCCGATCACGGAATCGAGCAGCCGTATGCAGACCCTTTTACCGACGAACAGTTAAACCGCATTTTTGATCATGTAATGACGGGCAAAACCCCCTCCGAGGCAGATGTGCGAACGTTCAAGTCGGCATTCCTTCATTACTGCGGGTTGATGGATCATGAAAAGGAGTGGGTGTTTCAGATGCATATCGGTTCCCTGCGTAACAACAACACGCGGATGTTGAAAAAACTCGGCCGTGATACCGGGTTTGATTCCATGGGTGATTTTGAGATCGCCCGGCCTCTCTCCAGGCTACTCGACCGGCTGGATGCGGACAACCGCCTGCCCCGGGTTACCCTGTATAACAACAACCCGCGTGACAACGAACTCTTTGCAACCATGATCGGCAATTTCCAGGACGGTTCGATTCCCGGCAAAATGCAATACGGCCCGCCCTGGTGGTTTCTTGATCAGATCGACGGGATCGAAAAGCAGGTGGAAGCCCTGTCGAACATGGGCATCCTGAGCGAGTTTATCGGGATGACCACCGATTCCCGCAGTTTCCTTTCCTTCCCCCGGCACGACTATTTCCGGCGGATTGTCTGCAATCTTTTGGGTGATGACATGGAAAAGGGATTGATTCCCGATGATATGGAAATGGTCTCGGGAATGGTCAGAAACATCTGCTATAACAACGCTGAACGTTATTTTCAATTTGAAATAAAATAAGTAAATCCGGTTTCAAGTTTTTGATTTCGTATTGTTTCTGTTACCATTGGAATTCAATCGAAAAGTTTTCCAAATGAATTAGCAAGCATTACTAAGAATCCAACAATCAAACCATGATCATTTTACCATGAAAATCTCTGACCTGAACAAAACCGAAGGAAGAAAATTCCCAGCCAGAAGAACCACAAAAAACATCGTTGGGGGCAGCTCACCGATTCAGGCCGTATCTTTCTCGATGGGGATGGTGACCCTGGAGCCGGAGGGCGGGCAGGTGCCCTGGCACAACCAGGAGCAGGAAGAAGTGTACCTGGTTCTGGAAGGTGAAGGCGAGATGTGCCTGGGCCAGGAGCGTTTTACTTTAAAGGAAGGACAGACGATTTTTATTCCACCCGGCGAGTATCACCAGCTGACCAACCGGACGAAAAAGCCGCTGAAGTTTATCTATTGCTACGGGCCGGCCGGCGATGTGGCCCATTGGCGGCAGGAGCTGGAAGGCACCCTGCCCAAAGCCGGCGTGGATGTTCCGCCCTTGCCCGAAGGCGCCTGGCCGCAGTGCACCGATCCACCGGAAGAATGATGAATATTGAACAAAGAATAGCGAATGACGAAGTGAAGGTTGAAGAAGGAATAACCGGATGCACAATCTAAATTGAAAGCAAAAAAGTAAGATGACAGACCAGCAAAAGACACACACCATCGGCATTATCATGAACGGGGTGACCGGCCGGATGGGCAAAAACCAGCACCTGTTACGGTCCATAGTGCCCATCATCCGGCAGGGCGGGGTCAAAATCAGCGAACACGAAGTGATCATGCCGCAGCCGGTGTTGGTCGGCCGCAATGCAACCAAGCTGGAACAGCTGGCCGCGGAGTCGGGGATCGACGAATGGACGACGGACCTGGATTCGGTGCTCGGTGACAATAAATACCAGATCTATTTCGATGCCCAGCGCACAGACCTGCGTGTGGAAAGCGTGAAGCAAGCGGTTGCCGCCGGCAAGCATATTTACTGCGAAAAACCCTCGGCCGTTACGACAAAGGATGCCGTGGAGCTATACAGAGTCGCTGATAAAGCCGGGGTGAAGCACGGTGTGGTGCAGGACAAACTCTGGCTGCCCGGCCTGGTGAAACTGCGACAACTGCGCGAGCAGGGATTTTTCGGGGAGATCTTATCGGTCAAGGCGGATTTCGGATACTGGGTGTTTGAGGGCGATACGATTGCCGCCCAGCGCCCCTCCTGGAATTACCGCAAGGAAGATGGCGGGGGCATGATCCTGGATATGTTCTGCCACTGGCGGTATGTGATCGACAATCTCTTTGGCGATGTGAAAGCGGTCTCCTGCGTGGCGAAAACCCACCTGGGCGAGCGGTTTGATGAGCAGGGCAAACCCTACAAGGCTACCGCTGATGATGCCGCCTATGCCATTTTTGAGCTCGAAAACGGTGTGATCGCGCAGTTCAACTCCTCATGGACGACGAGGGTCAGGCGCGACGACCTGCTGACCATGCAGGTAGACGGAACCAAGGGTTCGGCCGTTGCCGGCCTCCGGGATGCCTGGATCCAGCCCTACCCGGCAACTCCGAAACCGGTCTGGAACCCGGATGTCGACAACGATCACGATTTCCACTCGGATTGGATCAAGGTGCCACAGCAACAGGATTTTGACAACGCCTTTAAAGTGCAGTGGGAATTATTCCTGCGGCACGTGGTCAAAGATGAGCCGTTCCGGTGGAACCTGCTGGAGGCGGCCAAAGGCAATCAGCTGGCTGACCTCGGGTACGAAGCCTCCGAAAAACGGGCCTGGCTGGAGGTGCCGGACCTGGTATGAGGCGTAAATGATGGGGATCAGTGACGATGGGATGGCCGGTTAGAAGGTAATATGAGTGAGAAGTGAAAACGCAAAACGGAAAAGGCAGAATTGAAGCGATCTTGATGACCCTGCGCGCCGCTCTGCCGGCCCGCTCGCCCTGGCGCCACGCCCAGTTCGACACCCTGCGCCTCAGGCTCATCAAGATCGC
>SKRC01000111.1 GCA_007118695.1 Balneolaceae bacterium
CAGTTACCAGTTACCAGTTACCAGTAAACAGTTACCAGTAAACAGTAAACAGTTTACTATTATGCGAACCGGAATCGTATTTATAACTTTTGTTTCCCTGCTTTTGGCCATGTGTGTCCAATCGGAAGAGTGGTCACTGGGTGAGGGCCGGTGGGTGGATCTGACCCATGAATTTTCGGAAGAAACCCTTTACTGGCCGACCTCGGATACGTTCCAAAAGGATACGGTTTTTGTGGGCCATACTGATGAAGGATTCTATTATGAGGCGTATCAGATATGCACGGCTGAACATGGTGGCACCCACCTTGATGCGCCGATTCACTTTGCGGAAGACAGAAAACGCGTTCACGAACTGGAGCTCGATCAATTGATCGGACATGCAATTGTCGTGGATGTGACGGGTCAGGCGGCCGAAAACCGGGAATACCAGCTCTCGGTCGATGACCTGACCGATTGGGAGCAGGAGCACGGACGGATGCCTGACGACTCGATTCTGCTTGTCAGAACTGGATTTCATCAATATTGGCCGGACGCCGAACAGTATCTGGGCACAGCAATGAGAGGGGAAGAGGCGCTTAAAGAGTTGAGCTTTCCGGGCATTCATCCTGATGCCGCAAGATGGATTGTAGAGAACCGGAATATAAAAGCGGTAGGCATCGATACGGCCAGCCTGGATTACGGGCCGTCCACGCTTTTTGAAACCCACCAGATCCTTTTTGAGGAGAATATCCCCGGTTTTGAAAATGTAGCCAACCTAGATGAACTGCCGCCGACAGGGTCCTTCGTAGTTGCTCTCCCTATGAAAATCAGGGGAGGAAGCGGGGCTCCGCTGAGAATCGTGGCTCAGATCCCTTAGCTCATTTTCCGGTTTGGGTCGCTAAGCTATTGGTAATTAGTACGTGGTAGTTGCAAAAAGATGCCGGTATCATAGCGAGATCCACGGAAAGGGCTTGTAGTCGGGTTTCCGTTTTTCCAGGAAGGCATTGCGGCCTTCTTCGGCCTCATCGGTCATGTATGCAAGCCGGGTAGCCTCGCCTGCAAAGACCTGCTGACCCACCATTCCGTCATCCACCATGTTGAATGCAAATTTGATCATGCGTATGGCTGTCGGGCTTTTCTCCAGAATCACTTCAGCCCATTCCAGGGCTCTGTTTTCCAGCTCATCATGCGGCACCACTTCATTAACCATCCCCATTTGGAAAGCTTCCACGGCTGAATAATTCCTGCCCAGAAAGAAAATCTCCCGGGCCCGTTTTTGCCCTACCTGCCGGGCGAGAAGGGCCGAGCCATAACCACCGTCAAAACTGGCCACATCAGCATCGGTCTGCTTGAAAATTGCATGTTCCTTGCTGGCAAGAGTCAGATCACAGACCACATGCAGGCTGTGGCCGCCACCCACAGCCCAGCCGGGAACCAGGCAGATCACCACTTTCGACATAAACCGGATGATGCGCTGAATGTCGAGAACGTTCAGCCGTGCCACTCCGTCGTCACCTTCATAGCCGGTTTTCTTCCTCACTTTCTGATCGCCACCCGAACAGAACGCATAGACGCCATCTTTGGCCGGGCCTTCCCCGGAAAGCAGGATCACACCGATGGATGTATCCTCCCGGGCATCAATCAAAGCTTCCTGGAGTTCAAACAGGGTTTTTGGCCTGAAAGCATTTCGCACTTCCGGACGATTGAAGGCAATCCGTGCCACTCCTTTTTTCTTTTTATAGGTGATGTCCTCGTATTCTTTTACTGTTTGCCAGTTCATAAATTCAGGTGTTTAATGAAATTTTCGATTTTTTTGACAACTCTGCCGGACTGATCCAGGTGCACCCTGTGTGCGGCACCTGGAATCGTTTTTGAAGTAACATTCGGGATTTTGTTTTCCATTTTACGGTGAATGCCGGTAAATTTTTTATCCTCTGACCCGGCCAAAAGCAGTACCGGCAGGTGGAGGGATTGCAGCCTGTCACACACCGGATTCATGGACCCGCTGCCAAATCCTCTCAGACTGGCAGACATGTAAACAGGGTTCTGCTTCATCATTAATTTTTCATAGTTTTTTCTGTATTCTGCAGATCCGGTTTTGTTATCAAACAGTGGCTTCGCCTGCCATTGCCTGAGAAAATCAGAAAAATCTTCCACAATTGCTTCAGCTCTTTGTTCATCCAGTTCTGCGCGTTCACGGCGTTTTTTGTCCGGCTCAATGCCACAGGTTGTGCTCTCCAGAATGAGCCCGCTAAACTGGTCATGGTGTTCCAGGGCGACATTCAGCGCCAGACGGCCACCCATGCTATATCCATACATCAGCAGAGGGGAGAGGCGAAGCCTGTCGAGTATCGATTGGATGTCGCCGACCTGTTTGTCTGTCCTGTAACGCTCAGGATCGGCTGTGCCGGTGGTTTTTCCATGGCCGATCAGATCGATGGTGACCGGATTACAAAATGGTTTTGTTTGATCCGTGATTGGCAGGAAGACTTCGCCGGAACCCATAAATCCGTGCATCATCAACAGATATGGCAGTTCATTTTTGTTTTGATGCACAGTCACATGGTAATCGATGCCGCCGGAAAATAATTTCATAGATAAGCGGATGACTGAGCGGTTGATGAGTGAAACCATTGTTCAAACCGGTCGCCCCAAGCTTCCAGGGAGTAATTCTGTTCGGCTGATAGCCGGCATACTTTGCGGTCTATATTTCCGATTTTTGACTGGGCTTCGGCCAGACCCGGGATGCTACCCGGTTTTGTGAGATAACCGGTGATGCCGTCTTGTACGATTTCCGAGGGCCCGCCTTTTCTGTAGCTGATGACCGGTACACCACATGCAAGTGCCTCGATCGCTACGATTCCAAAAGCTTCGACCCATTTGGGAGTCATCAGCAGAGCCCTCGCTTTTCGCAAAATTGCTTGCATCTCCCGGGTTGACAGGAAACCTTCATAATCAACCTGTGCATTATCAAACCTGTCAGACACTTCATCCCAATACGCCTGTTCTTCCATTTTCCCCATAACCTTCAGCGGGTAGCCGGTCATTTGAGCCAGATGGAAAGCATCTTCTAACGCTTTTTCCCGGGATATACGGCCGATCCACACCATGTACTCATCGGGTGTATCACAATAGCTATACAGATCCAGGTCGATACCGCTTCCCAGTACCGTAAAGATATTCGGATCCGGGAATGTTTCCGCCTGGGCGCGGCTGTAACAGCCGATCCGGTTTTTACGGCTTGATCCTGCTTTTATGATTTCAAAGTCCATGGCGTCATTCAATGAACTCATGGAAATAAAATGCAGGAGCGGTGTATCGAACGAAACCGTCAGGTAGAGGGGAAGCCAGTCGTAAGAGAAGTTAACAATCAGATCGTAGCGGTATTGATTCCTTCGGGCAAACTCACACATGTTGCTTAACACGGAGTTATCCGGTGAGGCCGGGATCTCTTTTCTCGATAAATTCTGGGCTTTCGGCTGAAGTTTGCCCGGCATTTGAATCACCGGCAAGCTGCCGAGAGCTGACCCTTCGGGTGCAATGACTTCCAGCTGGTGCCCCCTACGGGTTAATTCCCTGGACAAATTCAACAGGGTCAGTTCCACACCACCGCCGATGCCTGACCCCAGCGGGGCAACGGATGTGGAGATAAACAGAAGGTTTAAAGGCCGGGAGGCTGACATATTTGGCAAGGATCAAGGATCAAGGTTCAAGGATCAAGGATCAAGGATCAAGGATCAAGGATCAAGGATCAAGGATCAAGGATCAAGGATCAAGGATCAAGGTGTTTGA
>SKRC01000009.1 GCA_007118695.1 Balneolaceae bacterium
CACAGTGCTTTTATTTCCACTCCTTCTATATGTCTTAGCCGCCGAAGTGCTCCTGCACCGCGTCCCCCTATCCCAATCACCCCTATTCTGACCGGATCCAATGGAGGTGCTGCATACCCATGCATATTAAAATTCTGCCGATGTATATGAAAATTCGGATTTCTCGTATCTGGCTGAAGCTTATTGCCAATGTACCCTATTCCACTCAGTCCAAGACCTGCAAGACCTGTCTTTTTTAAAAAATCCCGGCGATTATAATTCATATCTGTTCTATTTGTTATAAGGATTTACAAATCATTGGTTAATAAAATCTATTTGCCTGGAATTATTGAATCCTGATTTTAATTCTTCAAATTCCTCTTGGTAGGCTTGAAGTGCTCTTCCTTCGACCGGCCTGCCGGACGTTGATACGGGGTTTATAAATGTAATATCAATATCACTTAACCCTGCAGCCATTGAAACATCTCCCCATTCAAGGATACCCGGCAAATGTATTGCCATTGTGAAAAAATCAATATTTTCCCTGGAGTCAAAAAGATAGCTTACAGGGGTTTCCCGAACTGTAACAGACCCGATAGTTTGATCTTCAGCAACTGCAGCTAAAAACAAAGCGGCAAGTCCCGCTTCTTTGCTCCCATCAACTTTTATATCGGCTGCCGGATTTTTCGATTTCAGAAAACCGGCCACAGCATCCAATTCCTTTACCCACTCACCAAGCATCGTTCTTCCCAGCCATAACCGGGCACGTGATAATGTATGAAAACCGGCGATACCATCATGCGTATTTTCTTCAGACAATGAAACTTCCCCGGTGCCGGACAGATCAACCAATACGATGCCTGCTCCTTTTTGAATCCATTCATCAAGCAAATCAGATGGCGTATCTTTTTTTCCAGTGGGGTTGACAATAATCACGTATTCATTGGAATTACGCGGTGCCCGGTGCAAGAGTGGGATCAGTTTAAGATCCGTCGTTTTTAAGGAAAACCGGTCCCATCCATCTGATGATGAATATTGATATACTTCTTTTATTTCTGATTTTTCAGAAATTCTTAAAATTTCCCGCAGTTCATTTTTTTTCAATTCAGAGTCAAAATCCTGCCTGTTTAATATATTGTCTCTGAGTTCTTGTCCTCTCAACAAATTATAATTTGCAGTACTTTTCACACCGTTAAATCTCTCGGCAGGATATACCAACAGCTTCTCATCTTCAACATTTCCAAAAGGAATTTCCTGTTTGGGACTGTCTGAACCTTTTCCCTTCAAATGCAGGTCAAACCACCCAAGCATGCCCTCTCTGTTTTCCTGATAATATCCATGAGTCAGGTCGTACAAGTCATAACTTATGTGGTCTTCGGCTCCAAGCATTTCAAATACAGGTTTGGCATTCTTATAGCTTCGCAACATTTCCTCCGGAAAAAAAGTGGGGTTTGATTCTTCAGTATGATTATGCATTTTTAAAGCCCTGGGAGCAATTAACGCAATAACGCCGGAAGCTTCCGTATGCATCAGCCCATCAATCAATACCTCACATATACAGTTATGGCCCAGGATATAAGAATCGAAAGTACCTACACTCACAACAGGTACAGTTGCTTTAATACGTTCATCGATGGCACTCAGCCACATGGTTTGATTCCCGCCACCACTTGCACCAGTTGCCCCGATTTTATCTGCATCCACGTACGGCAATGAACTCAAAAAATCGACTGCCCTCATATTGTCTGAAATTTGAATTCCCAATAGCGATCTGCCGACATTCATTAGGGATGAGCCGAGGTTTCCTCCATGATATTCAAATTCACCGGCGGTTGTTGTTCTTTCACCGGCGCCCCAGGGATCAATGACAAGACCTACATAGCCATTAAGAGCCAGAGTGTGGCCAATCTCCTGACCCTCTATTTTCCCCTCTTCCCAGTGCCCCATCATGGTAAGGACAGCTGGAAACGGGCCGTCTCCGGCGGGTACATACAAATTTGCCGTAGCATAAACCCCTGGCAGGGTTTGAAAGGCAATATTTTTAATTTTATACCCTTCCATTTGTATAGTATCCGTCAGCTGCAGGTTGAAATCCAAATTCTGATCAACGATTTCAACACCGGCTCCTGTGATTATCGCTTCTTTAATTTTGGTTCGGTACAATTCCCACTCTTCAGGGGTATCAGGCAGTTGATGCAGCATGAACCTGGTTACAGCTTCGGTGCGCAATCTGCGATCTTTGATATCCATCTGGTCTTTAAAAACATTTGGCAGACTGTCGGTGGCAACGATTCCCCGGTCAGGGTTCGTGATTTTTTCTATGGAACCGTAAACTTGATTATTCAACTCATTAACTTGCATCTGAATTGAAGCAAGAATAAATAGCACAACTGCTATAAGTTTTGTCATTTGTTATAATGATTATACTGTTGAGATCATATTATTGCCAGAATTCAGTGTCAGTGCAAATATATATCATTAACTGAGAATAAATGTGTTAAATCAGGCAAGTGCCGCCTTGGCTACCCTGAGAGCGTTACCACCTATAATTTTCTGAATATCATCATCTGAATAACCCAACTGGACCAAGCCAACCGTAAACAAAGGCCAATTTGTCCAGGCTATACTTTGTCGCATTTCTGTCGTTGTCTCAAAATCATCCGGAGGCCACAGTGCTTCCCACCTGGTTCTGGTGCCACGTCCATATGGAGGGATCTTTCTGTTTTCCCGGGCTGCATTTTGTGAGGTATAGGCAACATCTGTCCCAATACCAACGTGTTCTACACCGAACTTTTTTACCACATAATCGATATGTTTCATCATCACACCGACATTTCCTGCCCCTCCAAGAAACCTCGGAATACAACAAATGCCAATATAACCACCAGTGTCGGCAATCGCCTTGATAACATTATCCGGTTTTGCACGGAAATGTTCATGGATCGATGCAGCAGTACTATGACTAGCTACCATTGGCCGCTCAGATATTTTTGCAGCTTCCAAGCTGGTTTGCCATCCTGAATGAGCGATATCCACGATTACACCTACACGATTCATTACCTTTACGACAGCACGGCCAAAATCACTTAATCCACCGTTAGCAGGCTCCCCACATCCGTCTCCAATCACATTACGACGGTTATAAGTAAGATGCATCATCCGAATTCCTAACTGAAAGAAAACCCTGATATATCTTAATTCTTCCTCAAGTGATACCCATTCCTGTGGTATAGGAACTCCATTTCCCGTCAGGTAAAGAACGTGTCTATTCTCTTCGGATGC
Source organism: Balneolaceae bacterium (assembly GCA_007118695.1). Classification (GTDB taxonomy): domain Bacteria; phylum Bacteroidota; class Rhodothermia; order Balneolales; family Balneolaceae; genus SKRC01. The sequence goes on from SKRC01000009.1 coordinate 3,262, forward strand.
CTGAACAATATCATCAGGAGTGATTGCTTTCTGAACAATCTCTTTTAACATATCTGTGGAATAGGTAAAACGAGCTAATCTTTTAAGCAAGCGTTTAATTTCACTGCCTTCCTCACCAGCATTTTGGAATATACAAGTAACCCCGGAAGCTTTCCATGCATTTTCGAGCTCTTGCCGCTCCATGGCATCATCAACAAAACGAGTCATGGACATATCCTCTCTCATATCCTGTACCTCCAAAGGAGATGCATTATTTTCTATAGCTTCAGCAATTGCGGTACCATCAACTGCTGCCCTCGGCATAAAGCCATAGGTGTCAAAAACAACAGAATTTCTGTGAAGCTCAAGGCCATGTTCCAGTTGATTTTGGGTTGGTTTCAAAATTTTTAATGCCACTTCACGATCGGCCTTTATCTGTTCATTCAGATAGAATGATCTCTTCGTCGACTCGTGCGTACCAGATGACATAAATTTTCTCGCAGCATATGCAGACAAAAATGGCAGGC
>SKRC01000238.1 GCA_007118695.1 Balneolaceae bacterium
CAGAACATCGGGATAGAGTTGTATCTAACATAATTGTTGAATATTAAATTTAGAGGTCAATAAATGTACAAACAGGAAATGTACTCTGCACTATAAGACAAAAAAATAAATCGGATCACTTATTCCCTATAGCATATAGGCAAACCCGTCATGAACTCGACCCTCAGAAATATGAATAAATATCGGTACAGTACCTATTTGTGTTTTGTCAGCCACAAAATGCCATTGCTATTCAGGGTCTTCAGAGAGGGCTACATCCCATTTGGAACCGGAATGAGATCGGCAAGTGCCTGTTCATAACCCAGACCAGTTTATAAGGCCTCCTGCAAAGCGTCCCTGGTTCGCCGGGCTACAATTCCAACCTCGTGTTCCTGTATTCTTCCTATACGGTAACTAATAGAGTTCCGACCACTATTTGCTTCAATTGAAGGATGACCTTTTCGAAGCTTTTGCACGACCTCTGAGGGGGTAATTTTTACGACGGACTGATCCCAGGTGATTTCTACAGTGGGTGTCTGATTCGTATCCGCATGCACACCGATCTTTGTTTCTACAGACGGAACAGTACGGGCACTGGCGGCAATCCGCTCTACCCACTGATCCCACTGTTTTCTTTGTTTTGCATGGTCTTTTGCCAGGTAGACTTCCAGGGCAACCATCATTCCAAGCACCTCCTCCTTGTTCACTTTCATTCCCCTACCGATGGAACCGTAGGGACTGTGATTCAACCTGGCAGCTTCAATCAGGTCCCTGCGACCATACAATAGACCAGCACTTTGCGGGCCCTTTAATCCTTTTCCACCAGAATAGGTCACCAAGTCAAAACCCATTTCAATATATTTGAAAAGGTTTTCCATCGGTGGTATCTCAGAGGCACAGTCATTAAAAGTCGGCACGCCATATTCTTTTCCGATCTCCACAAACTCTTCCCGGCTAATGCTTTTTTCCGGGGCATTATTGAAATAAAATGCCAGCACGGTATTTTCGTTGATTGCATTTCGCATCTCTTAAGGTCCTTCCACTTCCACCAGTTTTACTCCGCAGACGGTTAACTGTTGTTCGTAGATCCGGTGGGTTTTCGGCATAATCACCTCACGTTGTGGGCCGGGAATATTCGGAATCGCCCGAATCTTTTCCCTGTCATTGCCCGTAACTGCAGCAGCAGTAGCCAGTGTTATCGCCGAAGCCGCCCCGGCTGTTACATGCGCATCCTCACAGTTGAGCATTTCCGCTATACGCTCCCCCACTTTCTCATTCAATTCATTTAGGCTGACAAACTTCCGGGAAGCATAATCCATTGCTTCCATCACCGCTGGATCCATCAATGAACCTGTCAATGTCGTCAGAGTCCCCCGGCCGTTAATTAATGTCCGAACTCCCAGTTCGGTAAAATAATCCCTTCGGGAATGCACTGGTCGCTCAAGTTCGGATCCTTTTTTCATTAATCCTGTACCTACGAATCCTCCGACCAGCGGGAACGATGCTAGCATTTTTAACACTTGTTTTCTACTAATCATAATTGAAAGTTTTGATTTTGCAAATGTAGAACTAAAAATTTGAAAAATATTTTTTTAGAGTTGCAAGAATGTGATATGTACCATAAATTTTCCACAATCCAGCCATGCGTTCATGTATTTTATTGACGAAAACAGAAAGAGGAATCAGAGTTTTTTTAAACACTAAACGAACCAGCTCTGGAACTCAAAAACGTTTTCCAGCTTTAATTTTTCAAACATTTTCTACTTCTACGTCGCCAGCGGCGGTCCGTCCGGAACCAGTACCGGCCGGCGTGTATCCGGATAGTCGTGTTTCTTTGCCGTGAAACTTGCATCCAGGTACTGACCCATAAAGAGCCGTCCCGACATGGAATCCCCATTCAGCTCACCGATGAAAATGTAGTTGACCGTGTTGCCAGGCTGGCGTTGCACACTCACGAGCTTTACCTGGTTCCCCTCGATGGTGCCGGCCATGTCGCGCGTCGCAAAATCCCCCCTGTGAGATCCCCATACCCAGTTTCCGTCCTGCTTCTCGACGATAAAGGTATGATCACTCTCGCCGAGGTAGAACTTCACGTGAACATTCCATCGTCCGTTGATCTCGGCAGCGGGTCGTTCCATTTGCGGCCTGCGGTTGCGCCTTTTGGAGAGTACGTTATAGATCCGATCCCTGACCACCTCGTAATCACCGGGCTGCATTTGTCCCGATGTGATGTTGATAGAGGTGTATTCGCCGGTCGTGCGGCTTCCGAGTGCAATGCGCGGCTTGGTCCGTCCCAGCTCTTCGGCCACCTCCTCGCCGGTAATGTTCAGTTGGTCGGGATCCCACCGGATGGCCAGACGCGGCGTACGGTTGTTTAATCCCTCCGGCTCCTGGATCTCGGTGCTCACACCGCTGATGTCGGACACCCGCTCTCCGATGTTATTGAGCCATCGAAGCCAGCGCTGCCACTCGGCATTGTGGTCACGCATGATCCAGGCCTCCACGGCGGCCAGACCGCCAATCAGTTCGTCGCGGTCCACTTTGTTATCCCGGCCGGGACCCTGGTGCGGAGAACTCGCCTGCCAGGCGGCCATGAGAATATCCTTCCTGCCGATGGCAATACCGGAGGACTGAGGGCCCAGCATCGCCTTGCCGCCGCTGTAAGCCACCACGTCAGCACCGGCCTGCAGGTGAACATTCGGAATGGTCAGATCTTCGGCGGCTGCATCAACTAATATTGGTACTCCCAAAGGCCCGGCGACATTTGCTACGTTTTCTGTACGCAGCTCATCCGATTGCCACGACATGATGCAGATCATGGCGGTCCTGGGGCCAATGGCACTTCGGAGCTCTTCGAGCGTCTCAACCATTACAATCTCCCCACCGGTGTTTCGAATAGCGTGGTCGTAAATGGTTCTTGAACCGCGCGGCATAATCACCTCGTTTTTGTCCACACCGGTCAGATGCGGAATCCGGATTAATTTCTCCGGGTTGCCACCGCTGATACATCCGGCTGTAATGTGCTTCAGCGCAGCGGCACAGCCGGCCGTGATGATACCCCATTCGGCTCCGGTCAGTTCAGCGAGCCTGGCACCGACACCAAAGGCCAATTCATCCATCTGGACAAACTCGCTGGTGGCGCGGCTCATCGACTTCAGTACATGTTCGTGTTTGACAGATCCACCGATGATGGTGAATGTACCCCTGCAGTTGATGACCGGTTCCACGCCGAGAGAACGATAGATGCTGTCGTCATTTGGATTTGCATCACCGGCAATTGTGCCTGTCAAGGGCATTTCGGCTCCGCTGTCGTTCGCCATCATCTGGCCAACCATCAGACCGCTCAGCGGCAGTGTGGAGAGTATTTGCAATACTTTTCTTCTGGTAAGCATAAGAATTATTTAGATTATTATTATATGTGGATATATAAGTTCTTCTCCTGAGGCAGATCCAATATAACGGAGTTCTTTTTCGGGAATTTGATCAGGACAATCTGACTGAAGAAATGTCAGTAAAAGCTAAGGTGATAAAGATGATTGTCTTTTCCATATTTGCGGTTTATTTCAGGTATTCAATTTCATGTCAAGGTTCATTACCCAAGTCTCCGTATTAGCATCGAGTAATGCAAAAATACTTAAGGGATAAATTTGCACGTATTATTCAACAGGAATCAATCTCAGCATATGCCCGGTATCTTCAGTAATGAAGTAGATATATCCGTCCGGTGCCACTTTTACGCTTCTTGTTCTGCCGACCATTTCGATCAGCCCTTCATCGTGAACGACACGGTCATTCTCGATCACGCTGCGATGGAGCAATCTGGGAGGACTGTCAACAGGCACTCTGTGTGTCAATGATGCAATCAGGATGTTACCGTTCCAGCCGGGATACAGATCGCTATAGACGAACGTCATCCCGGAAGGCACGATTGAAGGAGTCCAGTGATGAACCGGCGGCTCTGTTCCATCAAGAAGTGTATCCGGACTGACCGGAGTACGGTCGGTATATTCCAGGCTATATGAAGCTAATGGCCAGCCGTAGTTTCGGCCCGATTTGAGAATATTGAGCTCATCTCCACCGAATTCACCGTGTTCAGTTGACCAAAGCTCACCTGTTTCCGGATGAACGGCCAGTCCCTGATGTTCCCTGTGACCCCAGGTAAAAATTTCCGGAAGAGCATCGTCACGACCGACAAACGGATTATCTTCCGGAATGGTCCCATCATCGTAAAATCGCATCGTTTTTCCCGAATGGTGCAGCAGATCCTGGGCATTCATCCTGGACCCGCGAATCGGAACCAGGAAATAGAGATAGTTGTCCCGGTCAAATGCGATTCGGCTCCCGGTCCAGAAACCGCCGCCATCAAAGGGACCGGCCCTGTAGAGGATCTCCTGGTCTGTCAACCGGTTCCCATTTTCGGTCAGCCTGCCCCGCATAAGAACAGCATAACCGGCCTCATCTCCTTCGGGTTCCTGGTAGTAGGAAATGTAGACCCAGCCGTTCTTTTTGTAGTCGGGATGCAGGGCGATATCCCGCAAACCGTCAGGGACATTGCCGGCCAGCGGCTCTTCCTGCAACTGTCCATTTATAGCCAGTTGTATGTTTCCTCCGCGTTCCGTGATCAAAACCTTATTGCCGGGCAAAAATTCCATACTCCATGGCCGGTTTAGTCCGGTCAATACCGTATCGACCATAAAAGAATGTACTTCCGACCTGACCACGTCCATCTCTCCTCCCGGAAGAGGAAAATAGCTGCCATCATCCGGTTCCGGTTGACCGCATGAAACCAACAACAGGCAAACAACCAAAAGCAAGCCTGTCGCCGGAATTAATAATCTCATATTATTCATAACTCATCCTAACAGTCCTGTTATCCTGCCTCCCCGCTCAATCATCCGCTCAACGGCAAGAAGGTTCAGCATGAGGTGACGCGGATGGTGATAGTGTTCCGCACGGTTCATGTTGTATTCAGTAAGCAAACGATTTCCACCGGAATTCCAGAATTTGTAATCCTGCCGGTAAAATTTTTCCCGGACATAGGCATCGGTTTCTTCGAACACCTTGTGCGCCCAGCGATCTCCGGTATGTTCAATCAGGAAGAGAGAGCCTATCAGGATCTCCTCCTGAAGCCAGAGAACCTTGTCCAAATTCCAGGTATGATTATCAACATGAATAAGTTCATGGAAATAGCCGCCGTATACGGCATCCTGCGCCACTGTCACATGCCGTTTAAATGCATCCCGTGCGTCCCGGAACATCTGGTTGTCCCCGCGTCTGGCAGCCTCAAACATAATCATCCAGAAAGTTTCAATGCTGTGACCGGTATTGGAATAATCGGCATACTCATTCCCGGGAAGACTGAAATCATGATTCAGATATTCATTTAACAGACGGTACTCAGGATTCATATGCCGGTTGAAAATGGCTTCCACACTTTGATCGGCAATTTTCTCAAGTCCCGGATCCGCTTCTTGCTCCAACATTTGGGTAACAAGTCGAAGAAAGATCATCCAGTGACCGACCACCCTGTTATTTGGAATCCCGAGGACATCCGGCCGAAACGCATAATTTGACTGCTCATACCTCTCAAAACAGCCGAAAATTATCTCCTTTGCCTTGTCATAATAATTTCGTTCACCTGCAGCTTTAGCATATTCGGCCAGGCCTTCGGCAATAAACAGGTTACCGTAGATATCCCCCGCCCCGGTGAGCGGGTCCCCATCTTTCGCGAATAAGGTTGGCCAGAACTCATTACCGTGGGGCTCCAGCTGCAAAACAAAATCTATTGACTTGCGTGCAACCTCAAGATAACGGGGATTCGGGTCTACATTATTGTAAAGGAAAGAATACACCCATATACCCCGTCCTTCATACCATGCGTGTTTTTCACTCGATACCTGTTCACCTGTTTTGATATTTACCGCACACATAAATCCGCCATTTTCATGATCGATAACATAATCATTCATATTCGGTAAGAAGCGGTTTAAAAGATCATCTCTATACCTGTTCCGGAGCTGTTCCAGAGTCATCCCTGCAAGAGTTTCAATTACCGTCTTATCGGAATTTCTGTTTACCGATCGAGCTCTGCCAAGACTATACCCTCCTATTGCACCCAGTGATCCCACTGTCAAAGACGTAATAAAAGTTCTTCTTCTCATTTTTTTCCTGCATCGTTGTTTGTTCCGGAAACCTCTGACTCTTTCCTTTTAAATTGATATATCCGATAGCGCTACGTGCATTTGTTCTCGTCCAAACCGGGGTTGGTATCTGAAAATATGCAAATACTTATAATATCAAATCCAAACTTCATTTATTCGAAGATTCCGGATACTTTCCCACCCCTTTCAATCATTCTTTCCACGGACAGACTTTCCACGGACAGAAGGTTCAGTTGTTATATTCTTTCAGCCATTGGTCAAACCAGTCGAAGGCTTCTGCCTGCATGCCCTCTCCAAATTTGTGACCTCCGGGGTGAAAAGAACCTCGATATCGATCTTCTGCACCTGCCAGTTGATAGACCTCCTTTATAATTTCATCAGCACGCTGTATCTCGGATTGAGTGAAGAGCTCATCCTCCTCTGCATTCAGAGTAAGAGCAGAAAGCGGTGCCCTCAATGCAAGAATTTCTGGAAAATCCAGATCGTTAGGCAATAACGGCACAAAACTCATCCAGGTGTGAGTAAAGGATTTGCGTATCACCATATCCTTCCAGGTGGTCATGAAGGCAATACAGACAGCACACTTGATCCTCGGATCCAGTCCACCCATCATGACAGTTCGGATCCCCCCGCCAGACAACCCGCCGCAGCCGATATTCTCCGGGTCTACATCCTCACGGGCACTGAGGACATCCAGAGCAACCCGGTCCTCACCAAAAAATACTCCCGGCCAGGTAGTACCTGCACTGAACAGAGATTTTGCCATGATATGCTCATGCCGGGCAGCCCACTCATTGTAGGCGGAAATTTCCTGATCGGTTGGATTCGCCGGATCCCGGTATCCAAGACCATCTCTAATATGAGCCGGTACATCCTGGAGCTGTACCCTGCGGCTGCCGAAAGGAAAAACATCCGATACCATCACCACGTACCCTCTTTTTGCCAATTCATTGGCCCATGCATAGCCGTCGTAGTACTCCTGCTGATGTTCCCGGATTACAGTGTGTTGTTCATCCGATGTACGGGTAATCTTGTTGACCCCGAAGTATTTCTGAAGTCCATGCTCATAGAAAGCCAGAACGGCCGGCAGTTGTCCCGTGGCACCGGAAGGCTTCAAGACCATTGCCTCGGTTCGTCGCCCGTATGGCAGCTGCCAGCTGATCTCCTCAATAGCCAGCCCGTCATAACTATATGTTGCATCCACCCTAACATCGGGTACACCACCAATATCGGGGATGGCCATACGCTCCAGCGCCCGGTTCCGGGCGGCCTCCCTCCAGTGATCCAGGCTGTCCCACTCACGGCGACGCAGTGAAAAGGCCGGGAGTTCTTTCTCCAGAAGGGATACTCCCCAGAAACCATACTCCCCTATGATACTTAAATGATCGTCATCCGAAATTTCTTGCGGCCTGGTCCGCTCGTTCCGATCAGTTCCACACCCCGGAAGCAAACTCACTCCGGCAAAGCCGATACCGGTCAAACTCATAGATTTCAAAAAATCTTTTCTATTCTGATTCATTGTTAATCCAGTTGATCGTTGAAATGGTTGATAGTTAATCTATAGCGAAAAATTTCTCAAAACATACATTCGTGAAATTATAATGTTTGCCAGTGTTGCACACGTACAAATTTCCTGGTGAAAATGTTGGCAAGTTGTCGGAGGGATGACGGTGTATTCACCATAAAAGTCGTTGAGGTCTTTTTTGATTAAAAAGCAACGGGACACAGAGAACCTCAATCTGCCAAAAATCCGGGCATCAAAATACCGTCTGCATCTTCAAGATCAATTTCAAGTAACCTTGCAACCAGTGGAGCTATATCTTCCATACCGATTTTTGAGACATGAACCGATTCTTTAATCCCTGCCCCCCAGGCAACAAAACCTGTATGCATATTATGAAAGTCCGGAAAATGCCCGTGAGTTCCTCCTCCGGCTGATCTTATTGCTTCGCCTGAATATGCGGTGCTAAATGAAGCTATAGGGTCGGCTGCCAAAGCAACCGGTGGTACAGCCAGGAACTTTAACATATCTTTACGGCTGAGCACAGTGAACTCCTATTTTTATCTTTTGTTTGATTGTATAAAACTGAATTCAGAATGCAAATCAAAAACTTTATCCTTGATCACCCGGCTCTTTATCATCAAGGTTTGCCTGTTTTGCCCTGATCTCTCTTATACTTTTTCCGGGTATCCTGATATTTTCCACAAGTTCCTGAATTTCAACCGGAGGCCGCTTTGTAAACTTTGCAACACCAAGGGCAACTGCAAAGTTCAGAAGCATCCCTACGGTTCCAATACCTTCGGGTGAGATACCGAACCACCAGTGATCAACATTATTGAGCTCCGGATTAATAAATGTAAAATAGATAATATAGGCACCTGTAAAGACGATACCGGCAACCATTCCAGCAATTGCTCCTTCCTTATTCATTCTTTTGAAAAAGATTCCCATCATAATGGCAGGGAAGAAGGATGAGGCAGCCAGCCCGAAGGCAAAAGCCACCGTTTGAGCCACAAAACCGGGAGGGTTGATTCCGAGATAGCCGGCCATCAGTACCGTTGCAAATACAGTTATACGCGCTGTAATTAGCTCACCTTTGTCGGAAAGGGTCGGAACCAATATTCGTTTCATCAGATCATGGGCCAATGCCGTTGAAAGCACCAGCAATAATCCGGCTGCTGTCGAAAGAGCGGCAGCAAGACCGCCGGCCACAACCAGGCCTACAACCCAATTCGGGGTTTGTGCAATTTCCGGACTTGCCAATACCATAATATCCGGATCAATACTCAATTCATTTAATTCAGGATCTGAATGGTATTGGATGCGACCGTCCTGATTACGATCCGTCCACTGAAGTAATCCGGTTGCTTCCCAATTATGAAACCATTCCGGAGCTTCACTGTATTCAACGTTTTGTGTAGTATCAATAAAGTTTGCCTTTGCAAAAGCAGCTACTGCCGGTGCGGTGCTGTATAACAGAACGATAAAAATACAGGCATATCCGGCGGAAAGCCTTGCATCCCGTACTTTTGGAACCGTAAAAAAGCGAACGATAACATGTGGCAAACCTGCAGTTCCCACCATCAGAGCTGCTGTTATGAAAAATATATCAATCTTCGGTTTACTCCCGTCCGTATATTTATCAAAACCAAGATCGGTCATCATCCCGTCGAGCCGATCCAGCAAGTAGACCCCGTTATTGTCGACAAGTGTACTGCCAAATCCAATCTGAGGAAACGGGTTATTCGTTAACATCATCGAAACAAAGATAGCAGGTACCAGATAGGCAAAAATTAATACACAGTATTGGGCTACCTGTGTGTAGGTAATTCCTTTCATTCCACCCAGCACGGCATAGAAAAAAACAATAATCATTCCGATAACCACACCTGTTGTGATACCCACATCGAGGAATCTTGAAAATACAATACCGACACCACGCATTTGACCGGCTACATAGGTAAACGATATGAACACGGCACATAAAATTGCTACCAGGCGAGCCCAATCGGAATAATAGCGATCGCCCACAAAATCAGGAACCGTAAATTTACCAAACTTGCGAAGATAAGGAGCAAGTAAAAGTGCAAGCAGGACATAACCACCGGTCCAACCCATCAGATAGACAGATCCATCATATCCAAGGAACGAAATCAAGCCTGCCATGGAAATAAACGATGCCGCCGACATCCAGTCTGCAGCCGTGGCCATACCGTTTGCCACCGGATGAACCGAGCTTCCCGCAATGTAAAAATCATGAGTTGTACCAGCCTTAGCCCAAATGGCGATACCGATATATAATGCGAAGGTGAGGCCAACAATAATGAAAGTCCAAATTTGAATATCCATTCGATGCTATAATCTAATATGATGTGGGGTGATCGTTGATAGAGACTGTGGGCAGGAAAGTTTATCCTTCATGATAACCAAACTCTTTGTCCAGTTTATTCATCTTATAAACATAGACGAAGATTAGTATCACAAATACATATTGAGAGCCTTGCTGAGCAAACCAAAAACCCAATTTAAAACCGCCGATCCGGATCATATCCAGTTGGTCAACAAGAAGAATTCCGAATCCGTAAGAAACTATAAACCAGATGCTTAACAGGATAACCAATAAACGAAGGTTCCTTTTCCAATACTCTTTTGCACTATTTTCCATGAATCACTATACAGGTAATTAGATAATAGTTAAGGGAATGTAGTTTTTTTTTCAGGATACCAAATCAAATGTTGGAGACCGGTTATATTGCTATTGCCTGTACTGGTCTTATTTTCACACTGGTAATTTTTGACATCCAAGTATCTGAAATTAAGAACACAAGTGATCAACTATGGCAGGAATAGTCATGATATTTCTTCAATTTAATCAAGCTTTTCCCATTTGAAAATAAATCAAATACAGATACATAAACAGCAAGAGTATAATAATTTCTGATCATTATCTAAAAAATTATTTACCGGTAACTGAAACCGGTATATGAATTTCAAATCTATACTGGGAAAATGTCATTTCCGTAGCGAGGAGTATTGTTCTATTTGTCAATTTCAGATTTGAGTTAATCCGAAGGAGGCTTTGAAAACCAGGCTCATTATTTCCGGCTTTCAAACAACTGCAGACGGTTGTTGTTACGTCCCACCAAAAACAGTTCCCGGCCATCCTGTTCCAGCCGGTGGATCGAACGGATATCCCCCTCACTGAAAAATCCGCTCTCCCGCATCGGAAGCACTCTGTATCGGCCTTGCTCATCCTGGCGAAGCACCGTTCCATACGAAGCATCGTACGGGCCAGCCTGCGGCTGTACCGCATCCAGGTTACCCCCAACAAGCAACTCCAGCCTCCCGTCACCGGTTAGGTCGGCAGGCTGGATTGCATACACCGGTGCCCACTGAGCCTGGTAAGGCAACAGTTCAAGGCGAAACCCTGCCTCTCCATCGTTCCAGCCGATCACACTCCCCAGCTGTTCGGCACGGTAGTGGTAGGCCTGTTCCAGGTGCTGTTCAGGAATAATATCCTGTACCTTCATACCCACATAATCGGCATAGGAGGTGATGTACCTCCCCAAATGCGGAAGCTGATTCAAAAGATTGTGCCGCAGGGCAACCGGCCAGGGCCCCCCATTGTTATACTGACCAAACACATGTTCAAGCTGTCCGTTTCGGTTAAAATCACCCGTCCACAACTGCAACGGCTCCTCCACACTGGCGCGGAACCGCGAGTTCAACCCGTGGTTGCCACCCACCAGGTCCAGCCGCCCATTACCGTTCAGATCCGCCAGTGCCAGGCTCTGCCACCAGCCATGCGTGTCGTGCAGGTTCAGCTCCTGCTCATTGGCACGCTCCAGCCGGCCCTCCCGGTTGTAAAACACCGTCAGAGGCATCCATTCACCGGCAACCACCAGGTCGGGCAAGCCGTTGTCACTCAGATCACCCCAAGCCGCCGCCGTAATCCCGGCCGTGGCCAGTTCATCGGCTCGCAGCCCCGGTGCCAGATCGCCAGTCACATCCACAAAATGCCCGCTTCCGTCATTGCGCAACAGAGAACCGCCTACCGGTACCCCATAGCCCGACATCGTCCCGGTACCATACGGTGATAACCGCGCCCCCACAAACAGATCCGGGAACCCGTCACCATCCACATCCGCCGCCCGGATGACACCTGTCGGCAGATGACCGCCCGATGGCCGTGGCAAGGCATCCACGTCACGCTCGAGCTGTCCCGCCTGTCCCATCCGGTAGAGACGGTCGGCCAGCCAACGGCTGCCGGCGGCAAACTCACTGCTCCCGCTGGCCACAACCAGCTCCGATCGACCATCCCCGTTGGTATCAATAAACAGACAATCACTATCCTCCGATTCCTCGTCAGCCTGCAGTGCCGGCTGCTCAGTCAATGTATATCCACCGCCTCCGGCCTGCACAAACAACGCACCCGGCTGACCACGGGCACCGCCCACATACACCTCCTCACGCCCGTCACCAGTCACATCCCCGCTGCAAACCGGTGGGCCTTCCCGCGAACGCATGTGAAACAGCAACGGAAACCGGACAAAATCATTGAACTCCGACTCGATGTGGGCCCAGTCCAGTCCCATCTGATCGGCAACCTCAACCAGCAGGGCCTCCTTCTCAGCCGGCTCTCTCAGGGATTTACGTTCGCCCGCCTCCGGCCAACCGGCTGTCTGACTCTGGTTCACCTGCAAGCGCTGCCGGGTATCCACATTCGTGAGCCGGCTCATTCGGCCGTCAGGCCAGCGAACCTCCAAGGTATCGATCACCTCCACATCTTCGCCAAAACCCACATGAAGCACCGGATCCATCGACGACTGGAAACTGCGTTGGGGCATCTGCTCAACGTACCAGTACTGCCCCCCGCTTACCAGTTCTACCTGCGCACCCACACCCAGCGTATTGGGTACCTCACCCAACAGTTCCAGCTGAAGCCAGCTTCGATCCGGATAAAATTCCTGCGCCCGGTTGCGGTAGACAAAAGCCTCCATATTCACGTTGTTGACCACCATGTCCAGGGCTCCGTTGCCGTTCAGATCTCCATAAACCGCCCCGTGAGAAAACCCCGGTTGTCCAAGGCCCCACTGCTCTGCACGACTGGCAAAACGCAACTCACCCAAATTCTCAAACAGGTAGTTCGACACAGGTGTGGAGGGCAAGAGATTGTCAAGAATAACGAAATCCACTTCACCATCTATAACAACTTCGTTGAACAAATCACCCCGGGTAATTGCAACAAGGTGATCTTTGTCGGTCACATCTCTGTAAAAGCCGTTCGGTACATAGATATCCCGGTACCCACTCAGGTTAAAATCGGCCACCAGTGCCCCCCAGCTCCAGTCGGATGCTTCCACACCCGCATAACGGCCAATCTCGCTGAAGGTACCGTCCCCGTGATTATACTGGAGTGTGTTGCGGGTAAACTTGCGGTGATAACCCATTTCCACCTCTTCACGGTATTGCTCCCAGTCAATAAAATCGGTAATGGTCTTAATCCGTTCTTCTTTTGAAGGCAGCATATCAGTGATGAAGATCTCCGGGAACCCGTCGTTGTCCAGATCGGCAATATCACCGCCCATCGAAGTTGTACTGATGCTGCTGAGCTTCTCCTCGAGCACCTCCCGGAAAGTACCGTCTCCGTTGTTCAGATACAGGTAATCCCGCTCAAAAAAGTCGTTTGATAC
>SKRC01000260.1 GCA_007118695.1 Balneolaceae bacterium
AAACTCTCCATTGTATAAATTATACTATACACTTCGAATCTGTCCCTCAAAAGAAAATCACTCTTCCAACTTTTAAGGCTCACTCAACGATCTGCTTATTACTTCCAATATGATAAAGAACGGTTCGCTATCGGATTATTTATATTCAATTTAATCCGGAAAACTGAGCTGACAAGACTCACACCTGATGTCTGAGTTATGCGTCAATTTCCCCTCAGCGAAAAGGATTACCAAGATAGAAATTCTCCCCTATTCAAGTCAACCATTTTCTCAATATTTTTTCTGCCAAACTACCCGGAATGGCTTCCATACCCAAGATCTTTCCAAACAGTGGCTTAAGCATCTTGAAAAGTCAACCCGCCCACTGGCAAGCATTGATTTTACTGAATAAATGGAAAATAAATTGCGCGACAGCATTCTCAAGGAGTACCTCTTCAGCCCTATAAATACTGCTTTATCCTGAACCTATTTTCCGGAAAATTTTGTTTTCCATTAAGCAACATTTTCCAATACTATTTCGTATTCCACGGTACCATGGAAGATAACCTCAAGAAAAAAATAAAGATCGCCGAGAAAGCAGCCGGACTCTACCTGGATAACCCGGAATTTACCATGAAGCAGCTGGCCGGGACCATGAAGGTAAAACCGGCGGATCTCTATGGCATGTTTCCCAGCAGGAAAGTCCTGCTTCGATTCTACTACACAGCACAGTTCCATAAATACAAAGAGGTTGCCGGCCAGATCGAAGGATTCCATGAGTATACACTCGCGGAAAAACTGGGTAATCTCGCCTACACCCTGACCGATCTGATGCTCGAGCACCGCGAGTTTGTCGAACGCACATTTGATCAGCTCATCGGTCAATTCTATACCAAAACCGATTTTGAAAAACTCCTCGAAGAGGAAATAAGAACCTTCCATATAAATGATGCAAAGATTTCCGCAACTGCTTCCATTCTGATCCGGCCATGGTATTTCAGGATCATTCGGCAACATTATTTATGGCTGATCGGTTACTGGCTGAAAGATGAAAGCCCCGGATTTGAAAACTCCATGAGCCTAACCGATAAATGGACCGGTTTCCTTCAGGAAATGCTCTATTCATCCATTGTCGATAAAGGGTTTGACCTCGCAAAATTTGTATTCATGCAAAGCGGCATTAAAGACTGGTTCGAAACCGGCGAAACAAAGCGCAAATCATCTGCAACAGATCAGCCATGAGTGATTTTCCATCATCCAAATATGAACGGGGGAAAATTTTTGCAAAAACCGGGTTAAAGGTAGGCTCCAATTACGCCAAACATTATCTCGGCCGCCCGTTTCATCAAAACCCGGAAAACAGCAAATCGGAGCTCCATCAAAATACCGCCCGGGAGGTTTTTTCCGAATTTACCAAACTGCGTGGAACGGCCCTGAAGATTGCACAAGCCCTCAGCATGGACCAGGGATTTCTGCCGGATGAATTTGCCGAAGTAATGACCCAGGCCCAGTACAGGGTCCCTCCTATCAATAAAGCCCTGGCCAGGTCGATCATAAAAAAGGAACTTGGGAAATACCCGGAACAGATCTTCAAAACATTTTCTGCCGAAGCGATGGCTGCCGCTTCCATCGGACAGGTTCACAAAGCGGTGATGAAAGACGGCAGGTCTGTGGCCGTTAAGATTCAATATCCCGGTGTACGGGAAACCATTGAATCAGACCTGGCCATCGCACGCTCCCTGTTTAAACAATTAGTGAAGCGCGGCAGTGATATCGATTCCTATTTCGATGAAGTTAGAGAGACGTTGATCAAAGAGACCAATTATCTGATGGAGGGGGAACAAATCAACAAATTTCATCAACGCTTTGCCGGAGATGAAGTGGTAACTCCCGAGTGGATTCCCGGCTTTTCCACTGAACGAGTCTTAACCATGACGTTTATCGAAGGCCAGCATCTGAGCGAATTTCTGGAGGGATCACCCGGCCAGGAAAAAAGAGACCGCTATGGCCAGCTCCTGTGGGATTTCTTCCACAGACAGGTGGAAGAAAATGATGAAATCCATGCCGATACTCATCCGGGCAATTTTCTTATCACCCCGGATGATAAGCTCGGTGTACTGGATTTCGGCTGCGTTAAAAAATTCCCCGAAAAGTTTTTCATCAACTATCTCAAATTACTGCCCACCCATCTAAACAAAGATGAGGATGCAATTATCAAACTCTATAAGGAATTGGAAGTCTTAAAAGAGGATCCTTCAGAATCTGAAAACGAGAGGCTTTATTTCGAATTTTGCCGTGATTATGGCTATACGTTCGCCATACCATACAGCGTCGGGCAATTCGATTTCGGGGATCCCGGTTATATTGATTTGATACGGTCTTACTCAAGAAATGCCCCTTTCTCCAATGAACCACGGGGAAGCAAGCATTTTATCTACAGTACCCGCGTTCACCTGGGCCTCTACCACCTTCTGATGAAGCTGGAAGCCAGAGTAAAGACCGGGGAGTCCCGGAAAATCGTCGAAAATCTGCTGCTGAAGGAAAATCTTAATTAATCATTCGAAATGAGCCTTTCCAGGCAGACAAATTCCGTCACTCAGCTTTCGCTTCTTCCTTATCAGCAAAAGCATCAAATACCATTAAAAGATCATTGGCTACCTCATCACTGGTTCTTCCTTCAATCCGGTGACGGGGAATCATCGCTTTAATCTCACCATCAACAAAATAGGCAAAGGCCGGCGAAGAAGGCGGATATTCGCTAAAATAACTTCTGGCCTTTTCCGTGGCTTCCTTATCCTGCCCTGCAAACACGGTTGTCAGGTGATCCGGCTTGTTGGAGGTTTTTTCCAGGGCACTCTTCAGGCCCGGCCGCGCATTTCCAGCGGCACATCCACAAACCGAATTAATAACAAGGAGCATGGTACCTTCCTTTTTTGACTCCATCACCTTATCGACATCCTCTGGTGATCTCAGCTCTTCAACACCAAGATCTGTCAGTTCTTTTCTCATCCATGAAGTGTCAGGTCCCATTCCAAATCCAAATTGCATAAGTAAACTCGTACTTTAATATTAATAGTTTGTTGGGTTAATATACGATTTTAAACAATTTCTCGTATACCCACATTCAATATAAAGGTTCTTTGCTGTTAAGCTTTTAAAAAATCTGTATTTTGCCAACACAATCAGATCAAAAAACGTTTTATGTTATTTAACCGACTGCTTTACTTACTTTCGCTTTTACTCACTGTTCTTCTTCTGTCCGGGTGTGGTTCCACAGAAACGATTTCAACCCATCAGAAAGATACAGAAATTGAAGTGGATGGCAATCTGTCCGGCTGGCCAACAAGCGGGGCACTGATCAGTGATTTGGAAACATTCAGCTTTTATGTGATGCAGGACAGGGACAACCTCTATATTTTTGTTGACTTTAAAAGCCCCCTTTACAACCATGCCATCGAAAACAGTGGATTTATTGTATATCTCAGCGATGATGAAGATAATAAAAAACGGCGGGGGATTGGATATCCGGCCGGGGCATTCAATCTCCTCAGGGATGACCCGGCAGCGTACAGGGACATGACACGTGATGCCGAATGGCATGAGAACACCCGGAATCAACAGAGGCTGGAATCATTACGGGATGAGAATTTCGAAAATGTTATGATTGTAGAGCGATATGACGGTGGCAGCAGTACGCAACACGGATTTGTTACCTTTGAGCAAATAGAAGCGGAGGGTCTTGAACTGGCGGTCGAACGGGATCAGCGATATTATGGATTGGAATTCAAAATTCCTCTCAACAGATCCGCCCCTTATGAATTGGAACCGGGGAAAACCTATTGGCTCGGTTTTGCCATTGAACCTCCTGAATTTAATTTCCGTAGCACCGACATACAGCAAAATCAATCCCGTTACGGGAACCGCAGTAGAGGGGTTCGCTCGGGGACTACGGATCAAAGAGCCCAAATACGAAGACATATGGGCCAATTTGAAGAGTGGTTTAAAATCGAAATCAGATAACCAATACAGATTCATAGATTTTTTTACCCCAACACCTTCGACACCCTGGTCAGAGCAGAAAACATTCCTCATTGCCTTTTACCGAAAAACTAAAAGTCATTTAACCCTTTTGCATGCAGACAAATTTTTTTCCGATACAATCCCAAATCTCGAAATAAAAAGGCGCCCCCATTGGAGGCGCCTTTATAAGTTAGACCTTGCTTTACTGGAATCGGTCAGGAAGCATTTTTGTAATTTTCAGCCACCTTGTCCCAGTTAACTACATTCCAGAACGCTTCAATATAATCGGGCCTGCGGTTCTGATAATTCAGGTAATAAGCGTGTTCCCAAACGTCCAGCCCCAGAATTGGTGTCAATCCGTTCATGTATGGGCTGTCCTGGTTCGGTGTGGAAACCACCTTGAGATTGCCGCTGCCATCCACACACAACCATCCCCAGCCCGACCCAAACTGACCGGCAGAGGCAGTGCTGAATGTTTCTTTGAATTTATCAAAACCTCCGAAAGTTTTATCAATAGCTTCCGCAAGTTTTCCGGATGGTTTGCCACCGCCATCGGGAGAAAGAATTTCCCAGAATAAATTGTGATTTGCATACCCTCCGCCATTGTTAATAACAGCCTGACGTTTATCTTCAGGTATTTCATTGATACGCTTTAACACCTCTTCAATTGGCAACTCAGCAAAAGAATGTCCCTCAAGGGCTGCATTTACTTTATTCGTGTATCCCTGGTGGTGTTTGGTGTGATGAATTTTCATCGTGCGTTCATCGATATGCGGTTCCAATGCATCGTAATCGTATGGTAAGTCAGGAAGTTTATAAGCCATTTTATTTAATCTATTAAGTTCTTGTTTCAGTTTTAAGTAATCCTAACGCATTCTGCATCAACACGTTATTCACTGTGGTTCTATCTAAAGAATCAATCTATGGAAGCTATTCGTTCCAATCAAAAGTAATATGGCCCTCATTTTTATTACTTTCAGTACCTCATGGATTAAACCTGTCTGATTCTCTTTTTTTCTCCTATCTTTTACCTCAGAAAATTTAAGTTAAACTATATATTTATAAATGTCTTTTGATTACGATCTAATTATTGTGGGCAGCGGCCCAGCCGGTTTTTCCTGCGCCATGCAGAGCTCCAAATTTGAAAAAAAGGTTTTGGTTATTGAAGCCAATGCCAAACATTTGGGAGGCACCTGGATCAATACAGGCACGGTGCCCAGCAAAGCACTCAGGGAAGCGGCTAAAACGATTTACCGGTATCACTCTCAGTTCGGATATGATAAAGGCCGGCGGCCGTTCGAACAGTTTCGCATGGAGGAACTGATTCATTATCAGCAATCCATCCTGGAGTCAAAAAACCGAAAAGTCAAAGATGACCTGATCAAAAACGAAGTGGAATCCATCCGCGGTTTCGGGCAGCTAATCGACGAAAACACGGTCGAGGTATCCCTGGTTGACGGGGAGAAGAAAAAGTACACTGCAGAAAAAATCCTGCTCTCAACCGGCAGCAGCCCGAAATCCCCTTCCAAAAAGCTGAGAAAAAACTCGGAAATCCTGGATTATGAAACCATTCTTAATCTCACACATATCCCTCGAAGGCTGGTCATAATCGGCGGGGGAATTAATGCTTTGGAATACGCAACGATTTTCGGATCGCTTGGGACCAGGGTTTCGATCCTCAATGACCAGGAGGATTATCTTACATATCTCGATCATGAAATCAAGGATCAGTTGAATGCATCGTTTGGGAGGAGACAGGTTTCGGTCTATAATAAAGTTACGGTCGATGATATCAGAAAAAATGATCTGAGAACTTGCACGGAAGTACTTTTTAAGACCAAAGAGGAGGATCGCCTGCAAGTTCTTGAAACCGAACATGTGCTATATTTTGGCGGTTATCAGCCAAATTCAAAAAACATCGGTTTGGAAAATGTGGGTATAAAAACGACCAAGGAAGGGTTTATCAAGGTGGACAACGCATACAAAACTGATGTTGACTCTGTTTATGCCGCCGGAGATGTCATCGGTTTTCCTACACTCGCCTCGGTTTCATTTGTTCAGGGACGCCTGGCCGCCTGCGATATGTTTGGCATTCCGGCCCGGGAATTGCCCGCCGATATTCCCTTTGGCATCTACACCATACCGGAGATGGCAGGTATCGGAATTACCGAACAGGATGCGGAAAAAATGGATATTGATGTAACTGTCGGCCGGGCGTTTTACAGCAACATCACCCAGGCCGACCTGGCCCATATCGATGAAGGATTATTGAAACTGGTGTTTTCGTCAAAGGATTTGAAACTGCTTGGTGTTCATATTATCGGGGAAGGTGCTACCGATCTGATCCACCTGGGCCAGAGTGTAATGCAATACGGCGGTGACATCCGCTACTTTATCCAAAATGTACTCAACTATCCCTCTTATACGGAAGCCTACAGAATTGCTGCCTTTAACGGTGTGAACAGGGTGTATAAAGCCGGTGTGAAATACAAAAATATCCTGGAAACAAAATGATCCGGGATCTAAAGAACATCTGGCTGGCTGAGCTTGCCGATGGTTAATGAGGACTGCATGTATTCCCGGAAGTCAATGATTGAAAGCAGAACGTAACATCACTTTTCGCTCCTCTTGCACTGAAAAAAAGTGAAAAGTGAAAAGTGAAAAGCTGGAGCAAAGCCTAAGTCCCGTTTTTTGGGATGAAAAGTGAAAGGTAGACAAGTTCAGACTAATTCAGGATACAACCTGTATCCTGTATCTCAATTAAAAAGCACCCAAACAGATATACCTAAACAAACCAGAAGCAAACTCCAACACTAAAAACCAATATCCTGTATCACAATGTACCGGTGAAAACTGGAAACATCCCGACCTGTAAACTCTACACCATTTCAGTGCCAGTGTTAAATATAATGAATCGCCATTTTCATGCCGGTACTGTCGGTTTCGGGATCTTCCGGCAGGGATTTAACAGGCTTGTCAATGGACTTCTTAGCGGCATAAGCCAGTGCCATCACATCCACAATATCGTCTTCTTCCACTTCATTTCGGCGGTACTCTTCCTTGATTTCCCGGAAAAAATCGACGGCCGCCGGTTCATGCCGGGCAACCAGGTCGAGCCGGTGCTTTAAACCTTTTTTGGTATTCTTTTTCTGATAAATCATCCCCCCGTTCAGATTCATGAACAGCAGTTCGGGATGACTCTCCAGTACCTTCTCCCGCAGGGACTCATCTTCCTGCAACAGCCGGTCCATCGTTTTAATTTTAGGAGTGATGTTCCATGCCTGCAGGGAAAGTTTTTTTTCGGTGTATTCATAACTCTCCATGTTCGCTTCCACATAGGTGGGAGCATGCAGCGCCGGACGGATTGGCGGACTGAATACACTCGAGGCATAATCCTGCCCAAGTTTTTCACGAAGCAACCTATCACAGGTTCGGGTGTATGTTTCATCATTCAGCCCGATGGGAATGTCGATAAATACTTTGTCAAATTCCTGCAGTGCATCCTCCAGTTCCCCGTCAGACCGAAGTATGCGATACTCTTCTTTCTTCACATCAAAAGTGATCAGGATCCAACCGGCTTTACAGCCATCTATTCCAGCAGTTCTCATACGTCAAATGATTCGTTGATTGATGATTTTCAAAATTTCAGTCTTAATATGCCTTTGTTCAGTTAACCCGCATTTCGCTACGCGTACAAAAAATGAGCACTTCGTGGGGAAAAGATGTATCCCGACAGCAGTCGGGATACAAAAAATGAGCCCCGATCGCCGTCGGGAGGGAATCGTTTCCCGAGCCGTCGGAGTTCAAAAAATGTGCATTCCGCTGGCGCTCCATGTTCAAAAGATGAGCGCTCGAAGCACAAAACAATTTGTTGAAAATGTTATAACCTATTATAAATTCACACAATCCATACACACCATCATACTCAACAGGTCCTGTTACACTTTCGGCTTTTTTCGAAGCTCAATATGCAACTCTTTCAACTGATGCTCATCCACAACATCGGGACAATTATCCATCAGGCTTTGTGCTTTCTGATTTTTCGGAAACGCGATAACATCCCTCAGGCTCTGTGCACCTGCCATCAGCATAATGATGCGATCCAGGCCAAAAGCGATACCTCCGTGCGGCGGTGCACCATACTTAAATGCATCGAGCAGGAAACCGAATTTTTCACGGGCTTCCTCATCACCGATTCCCAATAGCTTGAACATCTGCTTCTGCAGGCCCTGTTGATGAATACGTATGGAACCGCCACCGATCTCATTTCCATTCAGCACCAGGTCGTAGGCTCTCGCTTTGACCGAGCCCGGATCACTCTCCATTTTATCCAGATCTTCCTCCACAGGCGAGGTAAACGGATGGTGAAGCGCATGATAGCGCCGGGTTTCATTGTCCCATTCGACAAGCGGAAAGTTGGTTACCCAGAGAAAGTGTGTCTGCGAGGTATCGATCAGCTCGAACCTTTTTCCCATCATCAACCTGAGGGTGCCCATCTGTCTGTAAACGGCCGGGCTGGGCCCGGCTAATATAAGAACCAGGTCGCCATCATTCGCATCGGCCTTTTCGGCCATCGCTTTTACCGTATCCTCTTCCAGGAATTTCCCTACACTGCAATTCAATGTGCCCTTATCCGATTTGATATAGATCAGCCCACCGGCTCCGGTTTGCGACTTCACCTCCTCCGTCAGCCGGTCGATTTCACCCCGGCCCATGGTGCCCTGGCCCGGCACTGAAATGGCCAGCACACTGCCGCCATCTTTCACGGTTTTCGAAAAAATCTTGAATTCGCAATCGGCCACGATTTCCGACAGATCGGCAATCGGCATCCCGAATCGGGTTTCCGGTTTGTCGGTCCCATAACGGCTCATCGCCTCTTCGTATGTTAATCGCGGAAACGGAGTCTCTATTTCAATTCCCAGGTGCTCTTTCCAGATATCGGCCATCAGTTTTTCATGAATCGAGTAGATAGTTTCTTCATCTACAAACGACAACTCCACATCTATCTGGGTAAATTCCGGCTGCCGGTCGGCGCGCAGGTCTTCATCCCTGAAGCACTTGACGATCTGAAAGTACCGGTCCATACCCGACACCATCAGCAATTGTTTGTACGTCTGCGGGCTCTGAGGCAGGGCAAAAAACCTACCCGGATTTACCCGGCTGGGTACCAGGTAATCCCTTGCCCCTTCCGGGGTACTTCTCATCAGAACCGGAGTTTCCACCTCTACAAAGTCGAGATTACTGTAGAAATTCCGGACTGTTTGACACACTTTGGATCGCAGTATCAGGTTTTCCTGCATCTGGCGCCTTCTGAGGTCCAGGTACCTGTATTTGAGCCGCACCTCTTCACCGGTTTCGATATCATCTTTAATTTCAAAAGGCGGGGTCTCGGCTTTTGAATAAATCGTAAATTCTTCAACCCTCACTTCAATTTTCCCGGTTTTTCGTTGCGGGTTGATGTTCTCCTCATCCCGCTTTGTGATGGTTCCCCGAACCCCGATCACATATTCCGACCTCAACTGTTGCGCCTTTTCGTGTAGCTCTTTGTTTGTCTGATCGAAAACCACCTGGGTGACACCGTATCGATCCCGGAGATCAATAAAAATCACTCCTCCCAAATCTCTGCGCACATCCACCCAGCCATTAAGTACTACTTGTTTATCTTTTTGTTGAAGATCCAGTTCTCCGCAGGTATGCGTCCTTTTCCAGCTCATTAAGTTTTTATCAATTCAATTGTTATCATTCCATAGTTTAAGGGGCTGAAAATAAACAATCTGCAAACCATTCGCTTGCTAACATGTCAGAAGAAATTTTATGGGTCTTTATCCTGAATACAACCTGCAGTATAGCCCTGACCGGCATTATCTGGTATATTCAAGTGGTGCATTATCCTACCTTTTCCCGGCTTTATCGAGCGGAGTTTATCCGTCATCACCGCTTTCATATCATTCGAACGGCATTTGTGGTTGCCCCCCTGATGATGATTGAATTAGCCACCAGCGGCTATCTTGTATTCTATTCCGAAACTCTGCTTTTTTATCACATTACCGGCTTGATCATCGTGGTGTTGATCTGGCTGTCAACTTTCCTCATACAGGCCCCGATGCATTTCAAACTTCAAAAGGGTTATGATGGCGAACTGGTAAAAAGGCTGATCGATTCAAACTGGATCAGAACCCTTTTATGGTCGGCTAAAAGCTTGTTGTCGCTGCATGCAATTTTCTAGGCCGCATAGTTCACAACTATTTTGTTGAAAAAGTTATAACCTAATTATAAAGCTGGATCAATATTTGAGGTTTCTAAAAAGTTCGATATAAATTATTTAAAATTAGAACTTTGCGCACCTGGCAATCTTTTGCGTTAAATTCACTGGCTCGTCGAGTCCATTGGCCTGTAACGCCACCCCTTGGCTGCCAGACGATCGAACCACCGTGAATCAAACCTGTTTGATCCGGACATTTTTTTGCCCGTATCGTTTTGGATTTTACAGTTTGTCAGGCAGAAATCAGTTGAATTTTAAATGGTCTGCAGGTTTATATTTACGTGTAATCTATTATATTAACTCTCCATGTATAGCTAATTAACGACGGTGTTTATGGCTAAAACCCGGGTCCTCATTGCAGAAAGTTCCGATATTGTCCTATTGGGCCTGCTTGCAATTCTAAATTCTTCACGTTCCATTGATGTGGTTGATACCGCCTCTGATTTGTCGGAAGGGATAAAACTCTATGCGAAACATGCCCCCGATCTTTGCCTGATTTCCGATTCATTCAAGGATTTAAATATCCACGAATTCATGCAAAATCTTTACAAGCATGATGATAAGGCAAAAGTCGTGTTGTTAACCGACAGTCTTGATATCAATTACCTGAATCAGGCTTTAAAGGCCGGCATTACCGGCTGTCTGTTAAAAAGCATCGATAAAAAAAAACTGAAACAGTCTTTGATCTCTGTGGCTGAAGGAGAAAAAGTTTTCAGTGATGCCATTTCAAACCTGATGACCGATCGCTATGCAGACCTGGCACAGAACAAAACCGGGCAGTCATCATTCGACAAAATTACAAAGAGGGAACGCGAGATTTTGCAAATGATTGTCGATGGTTATACCAGTCAGGAAATAGCAAAACAACTTTACATCAGCCCCAGGACTGTTGAAACCCACCGATCAAATCTTCTTCAAAAACTGAATATGAAAAACACGGCTGCTTTGGTTCGATATGCCCTTGAAAAGGGCCCTTTTTCCAAAACGTAGAAATTACGTATATATACTTAGGCAAATTACGTGGTTTTAACTATTGCAGAGTAAGCTTGATAAATTTAAGTTTTAATTGCAAATGGGGTAATAGCCGTCTGTAGATGATATTTAGCAGTCATTCT
Organism: Balneolaceae bacterium; assembly: GCA_007118695.1. Lineage (GTDB taxonomy): Bacteria > Bacteroidota > Rhodothermia > Balneolales > Balneolaceae > SKRC01. The sequence goes on from SKRC01000260.1 coordinate 11,377, forward strand.
TGATTGAATGACTGCTAATTTTTTTTGTACCCTATTCAATTCTATCTGAAAGGCCGTTTTTAACTGGCCCGGATTCTTTTTTTTTACCTCGCGCCCATCAGATCTATTTCAGCACGCAGTTATTTTTAGCTACATTCAAGCACAGAATGTATTTTTGTGGTTCACAATCCAAGATAAATCTGATGATATGCATACTCCCTTTCCCGCAGCAGGTGAAATTGGAATAATTTCTGCAACCGACTGTTTCCAACAAATCAGTGTAACAAATTGGCCTGGAAATGCATCAATTTTTTTGTAGTAAGAAGATTGGCGTTTACAGCATCTATCATCTATCATCTATCATCTGAATCTCAAAAACGACAGATCATTTTTGCGGTTGAACCATTTCTATCTTTGTCAATTACAAGATCGGCCATAAGCAAAAAATTTCAACCATAAGATATTATTTACCCAATGAAGTCACTATTAGCACAATCCAGTAAACTTTCCGATCCGGCTCATCAACTTGAGGTTATCAATAGCCACAACGAGAAAATCCGTTCGATGACAAAGTTTGAAGAAAAACTTAACGACATCGGACTGTTTCCGTTAAAACCCACAGGGATTGAGATCTTTCAGATCAATCTGGGGTATATGTGCAATATGACCTGCAAGCACTGCCATGTCGATGCCGGGCCGGATCGCGAGGAGATTATGACCAAAGAGACGCTTCAGTACTGCCTCGATGCATTGAAGGGAAGTGATATTGAGACAGTGGATCTGACCGGAGGCGCACCGGAGATGAACCCTCATTTCCGGTGGTTTGTGGATGAAGTGGCCAGGCTGGGCAAGTATATAATCGTTCGATCAAACCTGACCATCCTTGATACCCGAAAATTTGAGGATCTGCCGAAATTTCTGGCTGACAGGGGTGCAGAGGTCACCTGCTCGCTGCCCTTTTACAACAAAAGGAGAACCGACAACCAACGCGGAGCCGGGACGTACGACAAATCGGTGAAAGTCCTGAAAATTCTGAATAACCTGGGATATGGCAGGGAAGGATCCGGCCTGGAGCTGAACCTTGTTTACAATCCGGTAGGTGCCTTTCTGCCGCCTTCGCAGGAATCGCTGGAAAAAGATTTTAAACAGGCTTTGAAACGGGATCATGGCATTGTATTCAACAACCTGTATACCATCACAAATTTGCCGATCAGCCGTTATCTGAACTTTCTGCTGGAAAGCGGTAACCTGGAAGAGTACATGGAGAAACTGATCACCTCCTTCAATCCCGGGGCGGCCGAAGGGGTGATGTGCAGGGACACCATTTCGATCGGATGGGACGGCACTCTGTACGACTGCGATTTCAACCAGATGCTGCAGATGAAAACCAACCATGGTGCTCCGGAGCATATCCGCGATTGGGATGAAAATAAACTGAACAACCGCGAGATTATGGTTAACCAGCACTGTTATGGCTGCACAGCCGGGGCGGGAAGCAGCTGTGGCGGCGCCACGACTTCATAAAACCCGGGAAGATGACAAAAATCAAACATGAAGCGACAATAACTTGTCCGGTATGTGGCATATCATCCCGGGAATCCATGCCTGTGGATTCCTGTCAATACTTCTGGAAATGTCATTGCTGCAACACCATTTTAAAACCGCAGAAAGGAGATTGCTGCGTATTCTGTTCCTATGGGAACATCCCTTGCCCCCCGTTACAAAAACGAGGGTGATCTTTCAATCCGTAGCGTGGGAGGGACTACTATTAACATCCTCTTCTTTCACTCAAATCGCACGCAGACATACAAAAACGCCGTTGTTATGCCATATAAGCATTTTCAATTCACCTTCCAAAAGTGACTTTATCCCAGAAATGTTTTACATTTGTTTTACAGTAAAACAAACTACATAACTGAAACAGCCTGCTTTTATGTCAACTTCAATTCATCTTTATCTGAGAAAAGACTAT
>SKRC01000073.1 GCA_007118695.1 Balneolaceae bacterium
GGCCTTGAGTTGCCCATTTCAAAGATCCGTCAGTTTGCCTCAACCGACAAGAAGGGCACCAATGTCCTGGGGATGATCGAGGCGGCCGGCAAGCTGGGATTGTCGGCAAAAGGCGTAAAAGGCGAGTATGAAAGCCTTTTCCTGATACCCGTTCCGGCCATTGCCCATGTGGTCGTGAAAGAAGTGCTCCATCACTTTGTGGTGATCTATGAAGTTTCCAGGAATCATATCCGTGTGATGGATCCGATCGACGGCAAGGTTCAGAAGCTCGATCATGCCGATTTCAGGAAGCAGTGGACCGGAGTGCTGATACTGATCATGCCTGACGATTCTTTTATGCCGCGGAGTGAAAAAGTTTCGATTGCAAGCCGGCTCTGGTTTCTGTTGAGCCCGCACCGGCCGGTCTTGCTTCAAGCGCTGGCCGGGGCGGCAGTGTTTACCCTCCTCGGGCTCTCCACGGCCATTTTTGTTCAGATTCTGGTTGACCATGTACTTGTTGACGGCAATCGGAACCTGTTGAATTTGCTGGGGGTGGGAATGATTTTTCTGCTTCTGATGCAGGTTTTTATCGGCGTCGGCAAAACGGTTTTCACGCTGAAGACCGGCCAGCTCATCGATGCCCGGCTGATTCTGGGTTATTACAAGCACCTTCTGAAGCTTCCACAGCGGTTTTTTGACACCATGCGGGTTGGCGAAATCATCTCCCGGATCAACGATGCTGTAAAGATCCGGGCATTTATCAATGATGTGGCTATCCATATCATCGTAAATATATTCATCATCCTGTTTTCGTTCGGGCTGATGTTTACCTATTACTGGAAACTGGGCCTGGTGATGCTGGCGATTATTCCTGCCTATAGCCTGGTATATTTTATCACCAACAGGCTGAACAGAAAAACCCAGCGCAGGCTGATGGAGGATGCGGCCGATCTGGAGTCGCAGCTGGTGGAGTCTCTCAATTCAGTCTCCACGATCAAGCTTTTCGGGCTGCAGGGTTTTGCCAACATGAAGACCGAACTGCGATTTGTGAAGTTGCTCAAAACGGTCTATCGATCGGGGCTGAACTCGGTATTCTCGGATTACTCCTCCATGTTCACCTCCAGGATTTTTACCATTTTACTGTTGTGGGTCGGGACGGTATTTGTGTTGCAGGGTTCGATCACGCCGGGGGAACTGCTCTCCTTTTATGCGATCATCGGTTATTTCACGGGTCCGGTCAGCGAACTGGTCGGGATGAACAAGACGATTCAGGATGCCCTCATTGCCGCTGACCGGCTGTTTGAAATCATGGATCTTGAAAAAGAGCAGGAAGGGCATAAGGTGGAACTCATGCCGGAGCATGTTGGAGATATCCGGTTTGAAGATGTCTGCTTCCGTTATGGCTCCCGCGTGGATGTATTTGACGGGCTGAACCTGCTGATTCCAAAAGGAAAAGTGACAGCTTTTGCCGGGGAAAGCGGGTCGGGGAAAACCACGCTGGTCAATATCCTGCAGAAGATGTATCCGATTGAGTCGGGACGGGTATTTATCGGTGATTTAAACCTGGCACATATTGATTCGCAAAAGCTGCGAAACATTATTTCCGTCGTGCCTCAGAAAGTGGATCTGTTTGCCGGTAATGTGATCGAGAACATTGCCGTGGGAGAATTCGAGCCGGATATGGAGAAGATGATCGGGATGTGTAAAGAGCTGGGGATCCTGTCGTTCATCGAAGACCTGCCGAACGGTTTTGAAACATACCTGGGCGAAAACGGGGCAACACTTTCGGGCGGGCAGAAACAGCGGATTGCCATTGCCCGGGCTTTGTACAGGGATCCCGAGATCCTGATCCTGGACGAGGCGACTTCTTCCCTTGATTCCGTATCGGAGCAGTATGTTCAAAAAGCGGTCGGTTACCTGAAGCAGCAGGGCAAGACGGTTATTCTGATTGCCCACCGGCTGAGTACGATCTTCAAGGCGGATAAAATCTGTGTGCTGGAGAAGGGTGTCCTGACAGAGGAGGGGACTCATGAGCAGTTGCTGGCCAATCGGGGCCACTATTACCATTTGTGGAAAAGTCAGTTCCCGTTTTTGAATGGGAATTCACTGGTCAAAACAAACTCGTAAACGCAAACTGAAAGGTGGTATCATGAAATTTGTCGAGCAAATTGAAAGGTTACAATACCTGGATAAGTTAATCCGGAAAAAATCGACGGGGACTCCGGATGAGTTGGCCGGCAGGCTTGGAATTAGCCGGTCGCAATTATATAATCTGATTAGTTACTTTAAGGATATCGGGATGGAGATCAAGTATTCCAGGCTGTCAAAGAGTTTTTATTATAAAAACAAAGACAAGAGAATTGAGATCAATTTTTCTATTGTCATTATTACTGAAAGGGAACAGTACCGAATATATGGCAATGGCATCCCTTACCAGCAAAAAATGCAGTTCATAGGGGGCTGACTCCCTTACAGACTTTCACCTGCAATCAAATCAAAGGGCTGTGGAAAATTACATTGTTAAATATTTTCGAAATACAAGAAATTATTCAGCTGAGAGATTTATCCTCGAGATGTTTTTTATACTCTTTGTCTTAAATTGTGTTGTTCACGTAATTTCATATTATATACTCCCACTGTTTGGCATGGATGTTCTGAATAACTTTGAAGGGAGAGGAGAATTATTGTTAAGATTTCATTGGGTTTTCAGTTTTTTCCTTGTATGTATTTTTATGCCATTCGTTGAAACGATAACTGTACAAATGATACCCATTATTGTTGGTTCAAAATTTATAACCAGCAAATTAACCCTCATTTTGATATCTGCCTCTATATTCACTTATTTACATAGTTCATACCCGGCAATTTTTCTTGTCTATATTTTTCTTGCCGGAATCATCTATGCCTGGAGTTTTATCACATATAGAAAAGAAGGATGTTTTGCCGCAGTATTTATCACCTCAATCATACATGGATTATCTAATTTGCCTCCTTTTCTAAGTACTTTTTTATTTAGATGAAGTATTTTATAAGCAACCAGGTTTAAACAACCACAAACCTGGTTGCTTATTTATATGGAATCACATTAAAGGATCATTGGGATTAACGTAATCCTGGTAATTTTCATAAGTGATTCCTGTTGAACAATAACATGGGAACAGTTCACCGGCTTTTTCACCTAACCAGCTGAAAAACCTTTGTAATGAGCCCCCACCAATTGTATTTTGCATTTCAAATTTATCCAACTCTCTTAAAGAGTACGTGCATGCTATTTTCTCTTGATTTAAGTTTTCCATGATTATAAGAATTTGAATTATTGATTGGCACATTCACAGTTGCAAGTATTACTGTATCCTTCATCGAATCCTGCAATAAAGGACTGGAGAGCATCTAGTGCATCAAATACAGACGTGGAATAAAATCCAATGATCGTTATCCCTCCATTTTCAGCGATTACTTCTTCTTTGGTCATTGGTTGGATGTCTCCGCTTTGGCGTTCTGAAAAAGAAAGTGCGAGAAATCTACCATCATACCGAGCCGTAGGAAAAAATCGTCGTTTGGCTTCCCGTCAACGTATTCAAGTAAATACGCTTTTGCTTTGTCCTCGATTTCTTCCCTAGACATTACGATGCGCAACGGCTCAGAACCAGTCGGAGCACTCAACGAGGCTTCACGCGCCGCCGTTTGA
>SKRC01000216.1 GCA_007118695.1 Balneolaceae bacterium
TAAAAGAAACCATTTGCACACGGCTATCTGATTTGCATTTACAGAACAAGATAACTAAACCCCATGCAAGTCCAATCTACCCCATTAGATGACCTGAAAAGTACTGCCGCTGCGATCCTCGAAAGAGTGCCATCGTCGGCCCGAGGTTTGGAATATCACCTGAAAATCGGAGAACTCGTCGAGTCTCTCGAGGAAGAAATTCGAAATAATCTGCAACAGATCCTCGATAATTTCCTCTTATCCATGTACAAGAACGAAGCATCGGATATTGATCTTGGCGGTTCCGGGTGTAAAGGAAAGGTCTGGTATCGCATTCACGGCCGAAAATCTCCGGTAAAAATGGAGACATCGCTGACCGTAAAAGAGACCGATGTTTTGCTTCACAATGCGATTACCCCAAGCCAGCGCGACATTTTGCTCAAAGATAAAAACCTCGATTTTTCCTATACAATCGAAACCAAGGACAATACCTTCCTGAGGTTCAGGGCAGATATGTACTTCGACCTCGATCATCTTGCGCTCAACATGCGTAAGATCGATGCAGAGATCCGCCCGTTCAAGAATCTCAATGTGCATCCCGAAATAGCAAAGGCACTCAGCCTGAAGTATTACAAGTACGGGATGACCCTGATTACCGGTATCACCGGTTCGGGTAAGTCTTCGACGCTCGATACAATCATCGACGCCAATAACCGTACGGTCGATGCACATATCGTGATTGTCGCCTCGCCGGTGGAATTGATCCACGAGCCCATACGCTCGGTGGTCCGCCACAGGGAAGTGGGCAGGGATGTTCCCGGATTTAAGGAGGGAGCCGTGCAGGCCCTGCGACAGGATCCCGATATCATTGTAATTGGTGAGATGAGAGACCCGGATACCATTATGACGGCCTTGGAGATCACCGATTCCGGCCACAAGACGTTCGGTACCCTGCACACCTCGTCTGCCATGGAGAGCATTGAACGGATTGTCGGTGAGGTCCCGGCGGAGGAGCAGAACAGGGTAAAGGCCCGGCTGGCTGATGTATTGACGTGTGTGATGAGCCAAAAACTGGTTCCCAGCCTGGACGGAAAAAGAGTGCTTGCAAAGGAAGTGCTGCTGGTGACCCCGCCGGTCAGGGCTGCCATCCGGAACGACAACGTTAATGAAATCTACCAAATGATGGCCGAGGGCAGCGAACTCGGCATGATGACCATGGAACAGGACCTGAAGCGGCTGTTTCATACCGGAAGAATATCCAGGGAAGAAGCCCTGAATAATGCAAACAACAAGAAGAGATTCTTGCAACTAATCGATGAAGCAGAATAGCACTGTATGTTCGGATCAAAAGAATATATCGGGATAGCCTTAGACAACAATTACGTTGACCTCGTTAGAGCCAGGGTGAACGGGAAAAAGATCAAACTGCTGGATTTTATCAGAAATGATCTGGTTGTTCCTTTGGATGACGGCAGCAGGCCGGGAGCTAAAAATTATGCTGGAGGCCAGGATACTACCGAAGCGGATGATATCTTCGGAATCGATGATGAAACGGAAGATGCCGGTGACACGGATTTAGAGGATCTGGATTTTGACAATCTGGATGATCTCGACGATCTCGATGACCTGGAAGATTTTGATGATTTTGACCAGGCAGAAGAAGGAATAGAGGAACTGGACCTGGTGGATGAAGCCGATCAGCCCGACTCCAATGAGATGCTCTTGTTTAACTACCTGAGCTCAATCGGGAAAAGAAAACACAATATCGGCCTGAATATCAGGGCCGGTGATACAGTCTTTCAGTTTGCCAGGGAAACCAACTATTCCAAAATCAAAGGCAAAGAGTTGAAAGAACTGGTTGAAAACAAACTGCATTCTGTTTACGGTGAAATACCGAGCACCGATCAATACAGCTATTTTGTCAGGCCGGACGGATCGCTTGCCATCACATCCATCGACAGAGAGCCGGCCTCGCTGACCCTGGTCAACAAAGTCAATGATCTCTTTAAGACAAGCAGCCTGTTTATCAGGGATATCATGCCCGATGAAGTGGCTCTGACGGGCCTCTACCGGCAAAACTATCCGGTTGAGGATGACAAAAAAATTACGGCCCTTGTAAAATTCGGTTCCAAAAGATGCCGGATCATTTTTTTCAGAGGCCATGTTGTGGAGCAGGTCTCCCCGGTCATCCATGAAGGGACCAGTGACAAAGGCTTTTTAAGCACCGTTTTCAGTAAAATTCTGTTCCAGCTCGATACCGGCGAAGTGCCGGGCCTCGACCGGATAATCCTGTGTGATAATACCATTGGAATGGAAGCGGTTGAATTTTTCCAGAAAAATTTCCCCGACCTGGAAGTGAGGGAATTTCAGCTCAACCAGGATATTTATGAAATTAATGAGCCCGATCTGCCAAAGATCAAGGAATTCACTACGGCCATAGCTATTGCTATCGGAGCATCCGGTTTGGCGAAGGATGTCTATCCGGAGCTGTCGATTGTTCCGCGGTATGTGCATGAACGCCAAAAAATCTTCCAGCTTCAGTGGCATGGAATGATTCTGCTTATTGCTATCGGCCTGAGCCCGATCCTGTTGAATCATTACTATCAGCAGTATGCCGAAGAGATTAACCAACTGGAATTGGAAACAAACCGGATTAGCAACATGATCACGGACATTGAGCCGATCGTACAGGAAACCGAAATGCTCGAAGAGATGCTGGCCATGTACCAGGGTCAGCTTGTATTGATGGATGAGCTGAGTGAGGATAATATACGATGGACGGTCTCATTTGATAAATTTAATCAGGCGGTTCAGGATATCGGAGGGCTTTGGATCACCACGTTCAGGCAGGCATCGGATGGCCTGGAGGTCCAGGGTGTGTCCCTGAATGAAAACCGGATTCCGGCTCTTGCCCGGCAGTTTGGCCATGTTACCCTGATGAATGTCACCAGGGAAGAGGTCAGGGAACGGGATATCTTTACTTTTACAATGAGGATCAACAGGGTTGTAGCCGATGAGTCCCTCTATACCCCGGAAGAGTCCAGGGAAATCATGGAGTTTCTGGAATCCTTTAATTAAAAAATTATGACGTACGCATTACGAAATACATTACTATTGCTGCTTTTCTTCGTCATCATTGCCGGAGGAGGGGCCAGCTACATTTACTTTGTTCAGAAAAGTGCCATCGAGGAACTGGAGGAGTCTCTTGCAGAAAAGGAGGCTGAGTATGAGCAGTTGAGTGCCATTGCCGAAACGTATCCTGTCATGTTGGATGGCGTAGAAAGGGCTGAGAGTTTTATTGAAAACTACAACAAAACACTGTTTCCAACCAACGACCCCGATCAGATCTATAAATTTTTAGCGGAGCTCAACATGGTGTGGCCAAGGGTGGAATTTAACTATGTTTTCAACGATTCAACAAACATGGATCAATACGGGATCGTCACTTCCTCCTTGTCCGGAATGGGGTCCTACAGGGCGATTTACAATTTTGTCAACCGGATAGAAAACAGCCGGCCGGTTCAAAAGGTCAATAATTTACAGGTTTCACCGATAAATCAAATAGGTGAATACGGCAATGCCAATTTTACTTTCCAGGTACACAGCTATTACGACCGGACCAACCAGTTCGAAACAACGGAAGAAGATCTGTTGGCTTCAATCCGGGACCCGGAAATGTTTCACAACCCATTTTTCCCATTAATACGAGATATCGAACCCAACGAGGATAATCTAACGGATGTAGAAAACAGCCGGCTGATCGGTGTGAGCAGTTCGCGCATTTTTCTGAGAAATCAGGAAGGCCAGCTGGTAAATCTTACCCCGAACGCCGAGGTATATCTTGGCAGACTGCAGGCGATAGATGTTCAGCGTGGATCAGCAATGTTCAGATTAAACAAAGGCGGAATTATTGAAGAAGTTACCCTGGAGGTCAGACGATGACACTAACTAAAAAAACTATGTCTACTAGGAAATTACGTTTTTCACTGGCAATACTTGGCATTTGCATGATTGCCGGCACAGCATATGGTCAGGATTCCATGCCGAGGGAGTATACCAATCCGGATGAGGTGATCTCATTCGATCGCCAGACTCCCTATCAGGATGCTGTGGAAGTGCTCGGTATGTTCGCTCAGGACTTTGAGAACCGTTTTCTCATCGACCGGACCGGTTATACCGGCAATATTGGCCTTAACCTGCCTCCGATGCACTGGAAAGATGCATTGAATTATATTTTGAGGGTGCAGAACATGACTTTGCACCAGGAACCGGATCTCTATGAAATATTGACCCGGGACCAGGTAGCCGAAAGGCGGGCGCCGAGTGATGTAGCAGACCCGGCAGATCCGGCAGCACCAGCCATGGAGCGTATTGCCAATACGAGGACCCGGGAAGTGAGAATCAATGCCACGTTTTTTGAAGGCAGCCGCAGGGCCCTTCGGGAAGTAGGTGTCGACTGGTCAACTCTGACGAGTGGAATTCCACAGAATCTGAGAGACTTCGTAACAGAACAGGGTAATGAACAGATTCCCGATCAGTTCGACAGCCGCTTTGTTTCGGTCAATGCGGCCGGTGCACAGAGCGTTTCGCAGAATGTGTTTAACTCGCTCATTAATTTTGGCGATATCGGGGCCGGCATCGAGGTACAGGCTCTGTTCAGTGCCTTTGAAGCCGACAACCTTGGTGAAGTGCTGGCAACGCCATCGGTAAAGGTGATGGATGGCCAGGAGGGCAGGATCCAGGTGGGTGAGGATTTCTCAATCAAACAACGTGATTTTGCCGGAAACGTGACCGATCAGTTTTTCAGCACCGGTACCATATTGACGGTTACACCGCAAATCATCGACTACCAGGATACCACGTTTGTTTACCTGGAACTTGAAGTGGAGCGGTCCTCGGCCCAGCCCGATCCGGTAAGTACGGTCATCAGTAAGGAAGAGGCCAGCACGCATTCGCTGCTGCTGCCCGGCGAAAGCACAGTGATAGCCGGGTTGTACCGCACCGACCGGAGCGAAGTAAGAAGGGGGATACCCATCTTAAAAGATCTGCCGCCATGGTTTTTCGGGCTCAGGTATCTGTTTGGATTTAATTCCACCGATATTTCCCAATCCGAACTCATTGTACTGGTTCAGGCTGAACTGGAGGAGTCCATCCCGCAGCGAATGGCCAGGGATCTCAGATCGAAGCGCGATCTGCTGGAATCTCAGCAAAACCGTCACCGCGAGGAGATGGATTATATTTCAGGTGAAGCTTTCCAATCCTCATTTTTCGAAGAGCCGGCTGCGGAACGTGATCTTGATCCCACTGAACCTGAGCCGGAAGTGGAAGAGGATCCGCAGCCTGCTGCAGAGCCGGAGCCCCGAACACAGCCTGACCCGGAACCGGAACCTGCTCAGGAAGAAATTGAAGAAGCTGATGAAGTGGAAGCAGATGAGCCTGTTGAAGAGGAGCTTTCCGAGGAAGAAGAGCGTGAAATGAGACTGCGAGCAGCTGAATTTGAGCGGCAGGACCTGGCCAGGTATGCCGGTGAATTCAGGGCAGTCGAAATGGAGAATATGGATGAAAATTATTCGAATCTCTTGTTTTATACAATCGGCGGTTCTTTCCGTGAGAGGGGCAATGCGGAACGGCTCTACAGAAACTTCCAGCAGGAAGGCTACGAAGCTCATATCCTACACCAGCCGATAACAGGATTTTACTTTGTAGCTTATGCCGGTTTTGAGAACCTGGAAGAAGCCATCATATATACCCGGAACATCCAAAGCGATGTTCAGCGCGAAGCCTGGTTGTCTACGATTATGACGGAAGAGCGCCTGGAATGGAATAATCCAGAATAACAACCGGATCGTTATCCGGGGAAAAGAGGTGTCATAAAAAAATGATGCCTCTTTTTCGTTTTGGGAACAGGGTATTGTCAGTTAACAGTTTAACAGTTAACAGTAATCTGTCAGTTCTTTCAAAAAAGAAATTGTTGTTAACCACCAAGATAAACCGGGCATTTATGATGTATCTTTTTTCCAGGTGGGTAATACTAATGGCCTCGCCCCCGGCCTCCGGGTCAGGAAACACCTACCTGCTGTTTTTCGGAATGCCGGAGCAAAAACCGGATGGATATCTCATTGAATTCATCCGGTTTTTCTATGTTACAGACATGCCCGCAATCATCGATAACAATCAATTCGCTGTTCTCATGTTCTTTTACCAGCTTTTGTACGGGAGGGAGAAACATATGGTCTTCACTGCCCATGATGTACAACGTCGGGTTTGAGCTCTCCGATTCACGGAAATAGCGGAGAAGCGGATTCACTTCATACGTCAATTTATACCACCGGAGAAACTCTTTTGAGGCCATCTTCTTCGCTTCCCTGATAAACATATGCCGGGACTCTTCGTGGTTGGCCCTGGGCAGTATTACCCAGGCAAAGAGCTTGTAAAGCCAGATAAACGGGATCATTCGTTTGAAGGTATGTCCTGCCCAGACCAGAAAGCGTGAGCGAACATTCATCCGCATGATGGCCCCGCACAGGACCGAAGTGATCACACGGTCCGGCACCATATCTTCTATGGTACGGATGATGATGGAACCCAGCGAGACCCCGATAAAATGAGCCTGCTGGATGTTCAGGTGATCGAGAACCTGAATGACATCAGAACTGACCAGTTTAAAGGTATATTTTTCCTTGTAATGCTCCTGCAGGGCGTGTTTGGAGTTTCCGTGGCCTCTCAGATCCATGAACAGCACATTGAAATGTTCTTTGTAGGCTTTAATCTGACGGTACCATATAGTGGAAGAGCCACCGGCGCCGTGGACAAATACCACCCAGTCTTTATCCTCACCCAATATGTAAGTTTTATGGTATAGCATTCAAAGTTTTACAATCTGTTTGTATACATTTGTCAGCTGTCGATGTTCGAAAACCCGCATTTTACAGAGGAAAATACCGGCCCCGTCCGTTCAGGATGCGGGACAAACAGCAGAACCGGATGAACCAATATTCCAAATGCCCCGAAAAGCAAAAAGGTCTGTTAATCATTTTAAACCCTCAAAATCCCGGAATAATTTCTTATCACAGCCTTACGTCGAAACCCATTTCATCATGCGGGATTCAAGGTACCAATCGTACCTGAAAAGTACAGGTTAAACTTAACGTACCGGTAATGATTTTCTGATACCCGGTCATATGAATGGATTATTATCCATTTAATCAAATGATATGTACATTAAAACAGCTTTTTGAATGGATCTCTGAAGAATTTTGGCGGTTTCGATTTTTTCCAGATTCGGGCAGGGACTTTCTTCTGATGGTTTTAAAAGGCTCAAAATCAGACAATATTGTATAAACTTAAAGAAAAGGTCTCCGAAGCTATATTACTTGAAGAAAGCATCATAGAGAATTTTAAATACACCGTTCGATTTGCCAAAACCGAGGTAGATGTGGAATCGGCAATGCGGCTTCGGTTTGATGTATTTAACCTGGAACTGGGTGAAGGCCTGGCATCGTCCTATGAGTCGGGTATGGATACCGATAAATACGACCGGCAATGCCATCACCTGATTGTGATTGAAAATGAGACTGGCAAGACCATCGGTACTTACAGGATGCAGTCGTCGATTGAAGCCAGAAACGTGGATGGTTTTTATACCGGTGAAGAGTTTGAAATCGAAAAATTCCCTGATGAAATCCTCAACAATACCGTTGAATTGGGCAGAGCATGTATCCATAAGGATCACAGGAACGGCCGTGTACTGTTCCTGTTGTGGCGCGGCCTGGCAAAATACCTGCAATACCGGGGCATGCGATTCCTGTTCGGCTGCTGCTCGCTAACCAGTCAGGATCCGCTGGAAGGGTTAAAAGTGGAGAAATATTTGCGTGAGAACAACTTTTATCATCCGGACTACTTTATCGGGACAAAACAGGGATATCGATGTGAGGTGGACCATGTGCCGGAGATTGATATCAGTGAGCTGAAACTGCCACATTTATTCAGGCTGTATCTCGATTTGGGCACCAAAGTCTGCAGCGGCCCGGCCCTGGACCGGACCTTTCAAACGATTGATTACCTGATCTTGTTGGATATTGAGAACGTATCAGACCAAACAAAAACACTCTTTTTCAGGTAAAGTTCTTACCTTGCCGCATGAGACATGTACGGGCAATAGTCAGACTATTTCAGATTTCCATTGCAACGGTAACCATTTACCTCATTTATGTTACCTGCCTGTTATTTGTGAAACTATCCGGCAGGCGAAGCGAGCCGCTGCGAAACAGATTTATGGCTTTTTGGGCCGGTACATTAGCCTGGATTCTGAACATGAAAGTGACGGTGAAAGGGAACCCTCCCCGGGCTCCGTTTTTCCTGGTTTCCAATCATCTGAGCTACCTGGATGTCGTGCCTCTCTACAAATCAATGACATGTACATTTGTTGCAAAGAAAGATGTAGAGTCCTGGCCGGTGGTGGGGTTTATGGCGAAAACGATGGGCATTATCTTTATTGACAGGGAAAAGAAGATCGATGTGGGGAGAGTGAATCAGATTATCTCAAAATCGTTGAACAAAGACCAGGGTATTGTACTGTTTCCGGAGGGAACGACATCGCCCGGTGCCGAAGTTTTGCCTTTTCGGGCCTCACTGCTTGAACATCCGGCAGCGAGTGACCTGGATGTCCATTATGCGTCGATCACATACGAGACATCAAACCAGGATTTACCAGCCTCCGAGAGCGTCTGCTGGTGGGGGGAGATTTCATTCCCGTCGCATGTGTACCTTTTGGCAGGAAACAAGCAGATTAATTGTACCATTACATTCGGGCAGGAGACGGTGAGGCATTCCGATCGCAAGGAACTGGCTGATATCCTTTATAAAAAAGTAAAAGATCAGTTTATACCGGTACCAGATCAACCCAAAGAGCCCCTGCATTCATAAATGCTGCTTAGCAAGATAACCAGATACTATTCCAAAACCTGGGTTTGGGTCCTCACGGGCTATCTATTGGCTTTGCTGCTTTCCTGGAGTGTGATGCTTTTTTTTGAGACCCCGGTTCAGCTGCATAAAAACCAGGCCATTGAAGAGGTCGAAACGGAGATGGGTGAGCGCATCATCTCTTATTACCAACGAAGCCCGGAATCCAGCCCGTATAAGGAGCCCCTGGTTTTGCTGCACGATAATCTATACGATGCCGAGGCCCTGATGCCGCTGGCTGAACGGCTCACAAAGAACGGCTTTGACGTGATCATCCCTGAATACAGCGGGTATGGGTTTACCGATTATCCGGGCGGATTCAACCTGCAGGATAAAAAAGCGTCTGTAATGAAATTGCTTGAACACAAAGGAATCGATCGGTTTCATCTGATCGGCCATGGCCTTGGAGGTGCGGTGGCATTCTCGATGGTCGAGGAAGCTGGCGATCGGACCCGTTCCGTTACCATGCTTTCGGCATCGGGAATTCAGGAGTTCAATTTACTGGGTAATCGTGCCTTGAATCGTGCCCTGTATTTTTTCCAGTTTCCGTTTTATCAGTTTTTCAACTACCTGACGCCCCATTTCGGTTGGCTCTATGAAGCTCCATTCAGTTATTCGACCCTGAAGTCGAATTATGAGAAGGATTTGAGGCCGGTGCAGGAGTGGATGGGGCAGTATGATAAGCCGGTTCTGATACTCCATGGCGCTGATGACCGGTATGTGAATGTGATTACGGCTGAGGAGCATAACCGGTTAATTCCACACTCGGAGCTGGTTGTGTTGGAAGGCAATCAAATGCTTTTTCAGGAAAAATCAGCGGAAATCGCTTTCCGGGTCCATTCCTTTATTCAAGATGTGGAAAATAATATAGCCGTTACCCGGGTTGATGCCTCCCGGGAGCGTATAGAAAAATCGAAGAAGCCATTGGAGCCCGGGCAGATTTCCGCTTTAACGGGATTATCGCTGGTACTTCTTTTGTTGTTAATCGTCGTTTCGACATTTATCAATGAAGATCTGACCTGCATCGGGACCGGCCTGTTGGTGGCCAAAGGGATCCTGACGTACATTCCGGCTGCTGCGGCCTGCTTTATTGGCATATTGTTGACGGATATCACGGTTTACTGGCTGGGAAGGTCGGTCGGCAGCCCCATGCTGCGCTGGGTGCCATTCCGCTGGCTTATCGACGAAGAGGATGTCCGCAATACCGAAAGTATGTTTAAAGAAAGCGGCCTTCCCATCATCTTCATCAGCCGATTTATTCCCGGCACCCGGCTGCCCACCTATTTCAGTGCCGGTATGGTAAGGGCAAGATTTTCACTGATCATTTTCTACTTCATGATGGCTATTCTGATATGGGCGCCGTTTCTGGTCGGTTTGTCCTATTTAATCGGCCAGCAGATCATCGAATACTTTTATGTTTACCAGGATTATGCAATCTGGATATTTCTCGCGCTGCTGCTCATGATCTTCACCGGCCTCAAAGTATTGATTCCGATGGCGACCAAAAGGGGGCGCAGGAATATGAGGGTTAAAGTTGAAAAGCTGAAAAGGCGGTTTTGGTTCAGTTACCAGTGATCAGTTACCAGTTACCAGTTACCAGTGGCAGGGGACTGGGGACAAGGGGTAGTTTTATCGTTTTGAGGAGAAGAAATCTTTCAGGAGCTGGCTGCAATCTTGCTCCAGGATGCCCTGGATGAGTTCGGTTTTGTGATTGAGTTTATTGTTCTGGACCAGGTTAAAAATAGTTCCACAAGCTCCCGATTTTTCATCCGCAGCCCCGAAAACCACCCTTTTCAACCTGGATAGAACGATGGCGCCCGCGCACATGGGACAGGGTTCGAGGGTCACATAAATCGAACAATCCGGCAAAAATTTCTCTTCAATTGTCGAACAGGCAGCCGAAATGGCAATCATTTCGGCATGTGCAGTCGGATCTTTTAATTTCTCGGTTTGGTTATAACCCTTGCCAATGATGCGATTTCCCCTTACTACAACGGCTCCAACCGGGATTTCCCCTTCACGGGCGGCAATTTCTGCCAGCTTTAAAGATTCAAACATGAATTTTGAATGAAAATTTAACTGAGGATGCTCTTTTCCATCAAACATTAAATAAAAAATGTTATGTTTAGGGCTGATTATTTACAAACTAAATATTCGACTAATTATCCCTTTTTGCTTAATATCCAACAGGCAAACAATTCTTACTAAATTTGGAATAACATTTTAGTTAGGGGCAAAAATCTAATGTATCTTGAATTCTGAAAAATTCGGAAACCTGTCGGGGATAAAATTCTGCCATACTTTGAAATTGATGAATCATTCAATATAAAACATCTGTCATTATCATTGTGTAGTATTATTATCTTGTTTTCGGATGCAAAAGTTATTTTTCATTAAAACGATTTTAAAAGAACGTATTTTACAGTTATTCTAAACACTTGAACAACAATCACTCACAACCATAAATACCATGGCAAACTATAAACTATCGACACTTATCATAAGTGTTGCGCTAATGATGAGCGTTGCGGCCTGTGGCCCGTCGCTTGTTATCTCGGATGTTGATTATGCTCAGCCGATTGAGAGTGTTGTCTCTCCGGATGCGGATAATATCATCAAAGATGAGCGATATGCTATTTCATTCAGCGTTGCACCAATTCTCGAAGAAGAAAACGTGGGTTCGGCTGATGAATTTCGCCTGATCAGAAACAACAGGGGATTCTACTTTATTACAGCAGCCGGATTTACCAATGTATATGTTTTCGAGCCCGCTGACGGGGAACTGAATTTAAAAAGAAAAATCGAAATCACTGGTGATGGTCTTGGCCAACCTGCTCTGAATCAGCGAGGCGATCATATCGAAGTCATTGATCGCGCGACCGGAGAGACTTATCAAGTGAATGAAGAAGGTAGGAGATAGGAGGCAAACCATGGAAAATATTATGAATAAAACCCTTTCTACATTTATTGCAATGCTGCTGATTGCAGTTTCAACCACAACAGTTGAAGCCCAGCAATCGGATTACGAAATACAGCAAGAATTCAGGGCTGAATACAGCCAGATCGTTGAATGGATTGACAATGCGGTTTCTTCCGACGATTTGGAAGAGATTTCAAATCAGATCGATGAACTGGAAGCCAATTACAGCGAACATGCCGATATCATTAGTGCAGCAATCAATCCGGATACTTACGAATCCAGGATCAATGATCTGAGAGCCCGCTTCGGAGCTGCCCAGGAAAACATTGCCACCATTGAGGAGCTTAATGAGCGGATTGCAGAGCTGAATGCTGACTTGGATGAATTCAGAGACCGACTCGCCGGGATGGATGAACGCTCGGAAGCGCTGCAACGCGAGATCCGCGATTCGCAGGCTAATGAGAGACGGTTGTCGAATCTTGTTCGTCAGTATCGTGAGAACATACAGGAACGGGACAGGTTTGTCGGACGGTTCCTGGAAGATCTGCTGAACCGCTATGAAAGCGTTGATGCCGCTACTGCTGATGAAATTGCAGATCAGGCCGAACGGCTGGATGACAACCCTGTCGATCTGGTGAGAACCATTCTTGGTGAGTACGTGAATTATGCCAATCAGCAAACGGACCTCACGGCACCGGAATACATGAGTATGAAAGCTCAGCATGTGTATTTCACCCAGCTCTGGGATCAAATCGGTGAGCGCCTGACGGAAGTGTTTGATGCGGACGAACCCGTTCAATCCTATCAGGAAGTCAGAGACTTGCTTGCCAACTGGAATTCAGCCATTGATAACAGGATCTGGGGAGCCATCTCTAGTGCATTTGCCGATAACAATATAGATCTTGACAATTTTACCAGTGCTAATGCTTTTTACAATGCGCTTCAGTCGTATGTTAGCAGTTCAATTGAGGCCAGCCGTGAACAAAACAGGGAAGAAGACCTGGAAAGATTCCAGAGTTTTTCGGATTACTGGAACAACACGGTAAAAGCCAACTGGGGTGAAACCATGATTGCAGGTGAAGTACTCAGTTATTCGCAGCTTGCAAGTATCGACGGACAACTCGGCGAATGGAATGTAGCCGCTGTGCCAACTTCCAATCTGATGTTGATCCTGTTCCTGATCAGTATCGCTGTGATCATCGGACTTATCGTGGCACTTGTTCGAAAGAAACCTTCCGCGGGGAAATAATCTACCGCGCAACAAAAAAAAGCCGTGTTTCTTTGAAGCATGGCTTTTTTTTTGTGCGCCCGGCAGGGCGCATTCATCCGGAGTGACAAGCCCTTTAATTTTTCGTATCCCCCACCCAAACATCTCTTTTCCAGGAGTTGATGGCGGCATAGCATGACCACATGCAAGGTACAAGGTGCAAGGTGCAAATAACCGATAACCAGCAACCGACAACTGATAACCAATAACCAATAACCCACATTCCTTACGGCAGCGAGTATTTTCGCCGCAGCAGCCATTCACCAGTCAGCAAGAGCATGACGAGGATAAACCAGATGACATGTTCATGAAGAAACCTGAAGGCTGTACGGCGCTCTTCGATCTGTTGGAGCAGATTGCGGTTATCCAGCTCCCCGAGAATTGCAGCCGGGCTGAATTCCTGCAGGAACTCACCTCCGGATACTTCGGCAAGCCGGCGGAGCATTTCATCATCCCTTCGGGTATCAACATATTCAAGCGTAGAGGCGGTTACTGTAAAATCACCTTCCGCCGTATCGATTACCCGCCCGCCTTTTCGTGCCTCGGCGGAATAAGTATAGTTTCCGGCCGCTATAGCTCCTGTCGTAAGGTGGTAGTTGCCATTGCTGCGATGGCGCATGGTATAAGATCTTTCATCGTTGTTTGCGTCTGAAACCGTTACTTCAATGACTGCGTCCGTTTCCGGTTCCCCGGTTTCATTGGACAATTCAGCCCTGAAATTGATCTCCTCACCTTCCTGGTAGACCAGTTTTCCCGGTTGAATACGCAGATTTTCACTATCCGGGCTGGTGGCCGCCCATGATGTTATGTTGGCTATCAAACCGGTTGCATAATTTCTGGTCTGTTCGTCCCTTGCCTGGGTATACCGGAACCAGCCGTGTGTATTTACAACTGCCCTTCGAAGGTTCCCGGCTTCTTCGGTGATCAATACCGGAATGCCGGTCTCTGCTCCTTCGTAGGATGCTCTGATGAGTACCGATGCAGTTGCAGGCAATTCATAGCTGGCCTGAAGGCTGGAAAGCACAGGCTGCCGGTTGAACTCAATCGGGTCGAGTTCCAATATGGGATGATTCCTGTTTTCTTCACCGGCCGCCAAATGAATCCCCAAAACCGAACCGGGATTTGCAACAGAAACCGGGATGACAAAAGCGCTCAGATCATCGGCATTAACCCCAGGCAAATAAAATTGAACAGCCGGAAATTGATCGATAAGCCCGTCAGGCAAACCGGCCTGATCCGGGATCGCCCCGTGAATTACCAACAGTTCAAGATCATCCGGAATTTCGTCCAGATCACCTTCCAGGAACCGGTCGCCAATCCAGGTGAACGGGTGGAGTTCAATATTTCTGTCGGCCTCAAGGATCGTTCGCACTGATTTAACGTCCGGATGAATCTCAAATGCCAGGTGGTAAATATTGGTCTTCTCATCGACCACATTGACAGAAAATGGATAGAGATTGTTTTCAGCCGTTATTTCTCCTTCAAGTTCAGGAATATAGGCTTCATAATGATGAAGGCCGGCTTCTTCAAATTGCAGGGTAAAGGTGGTCCGGTGCGTGGACGATGACCTGTCAAACTGAATTTCCCCGGACTCGATGATCTCTCCATCGCGGCGTAGCTGCAGTGTTGCCGCTTCATCCGGAAACCCTTCCTGTGTCACCGTAATTTCAACAGGCTGCTCGGTGTCAACATAGCCGGTTTCGTTGGTTAATACTTCTGATATGGCGACGTCCCTGGTCTCGGAGGTATCACCCACCGGTACAGTAAAGACAGGCATATGCAGTTCACGAGCTGTAAAAATTGGATCCCGGCCTCTTGTGATGATGCCATCGCTGAATAGCATTGCCGCTACCGTTTCTTCGGAACGGTCCCGGATATGCCGCATCACTTCGTCGATATTGGTGAGCGTACCCTGCAACTGCAGGTCGCTGTATTCTGTCGATTCAATCTGGCCGTCAAACCGGTAATATTGAATATCGAGCTCATCTATCTCGTCAAACCCAAACGCATCGATAATCGATTTGTAACTGTCCCAGCCCCGGTATTCACCTCTTTCGATACCCATACTTTGACTGTCGTCGAGATAAACCGCCAGAATGGGTTTATGCTGTTCGATTTCATCGATTTGCAGAAAAGGGTTTAACAACAGCAACAGCAGAATGACCAATGCCGATCCCCTCAGCAATGTCAGGCTCCAGCGCCGCGTGGGCGAGAGGCTTGTCAAATAGGAATAGCTCCACCAGGCAAAAAACAGAACCGCTGCAATCAGCAGTACCAGGAGGGGTGCTGAGAAAACCGGATTCAAACCCTGAAACTGGATATCCATAACTTAGAATCCCCGGAAACTAAAGTTTCTCAAGCAATTTTCGGATGATATCAGCTGTGGTAAGCCCTTCAGCCTCGGCGGCGTAATTGGTTACAATGCGATGCCGAAGAACCGGGATGGCCAGTTCCCGGATGTCTTCAAGTGTAACATTTGCACGTCCTCTGGATAAAGCCCTGGCTTTTCCGCCAAGGATGAGAAATTGAGAGGCCCTGGGTCCGGCTCCCCAGCTGAGATACTTATCGACCAGCTCATCGGCCATTTCGGTTTTGGGCCTGGTAAAATTAACAAGCTTCACCGCTGCCTCAAGAACATTGTCGGGCACCGGTACCTGCCTGACCAGCTGTTGCAGCTCCAAAATCTGTTCTTTTTCCAGTACCGGCTGAATATCTTCATCCCGAATCGAAGTTGTTTGACTGACAATTGTTTTTTCCTCTTCAAATGAGGGGTAATCCAGCCAAAGGTTAAACATGAAACGGTCGAGCTGCGCTTCCGGCAGGGGATAGGTGCCTTCTTGTTCGATCGGGTTCTGGGTTGCCAGCACGAAAAATGGCCGGTCCAGCTGGTAGGTCGTCCCTGCAGCCGTGATGTTGTACTCCTGCATGCCTTCCAGCAGTGCGGCCTGGGTTTTAGGCGGTGTACGATTGATCTCATCGGCCAGAACGATATTGGCAAAGATAGGGCCTTTAATAAACTTGAACGATTTTCTGCCGGTATCAATACTATCCTCGATGATTTCCGTACCGGTAATATCACCGGGCATAAGATCCGGGGTAAACTGAATTCTGCTGAACGACAGGTTCAGGCTTCTTGCAAGCGTGCGGATCAGAAGTGTTTTGGCCAAACCAGGCACGCCAACCAGAACACAATGCCCCTGGGAGAAAAGAGATATCAATAACTGATCGACAATATCCGTCTGACCAATTACAGCTTTGGAGACCTCTTCTTTTATTCCATTAAATGAGTTTTCAAAATATTCAACAGCTTCCTGGGGTTTATTGGGTATCGACTGGAGTTTCAGGTTCAAATTCGAGGTCATGATAATCAGGTTGTGGCTCCCGGTATCGTTCCGGAACGTCAATTTTGTATTCTATATAGACTTCATCCCGCAAACGCTCGAGGGTTTTTGCGAGTTTTTCCATTTGTTTTTGTTGTAAAGCAATATTTTTGATACGCTCGTAATCCTGGTCAAGATTTGCTATGTGTTCCGGAACATGCCTGTCGAGTCTGACTATCCGAAATGCCCGATTCTTATCATCTCTGTCGGGATTGAAAGACCGCGGTTCAGAGATATCGCCCTCTTCCTCCAGAAGCAGTGCTAACCGGTAAAGGCCTGAGTCAAGATTGTTTAGCGCCAGAAGGCGTTCTCCGGTCTGACGGTTCAAAATGCGTCCACCCATATTGCGTGTAAACTCATCATCGGAATGCTTGCGGGCCATCTCACTGAAACTCTTGTTGTGGTTGAGAACACTGTCGCGGATGGCTTCAAGCTCATTTCTTGCCGATTCTTCGTCAAGGCCTTCATCATCAATGGTGATGAGAATATTATTGGTTTCAATTTCATCGCCAACACGTCTGTTCAGGCGGATGATGTGGAAGCCGAAGGAGGTGCGCACCACCCCGGAAACCTCACCGGGTTCAAGAGCTGCCGCTGCTGCAGAATATTCTGAAACAAGGTCACTCATAGGCATCATGGGCAGCAAGCCGCCATTTCTTGCAGCCGGCCCCGTGCTGTGCCGCCTGGCCATTTCTTCAAAGGATTCACCATGAGTTACAATAGAGTCGCGAATTTGGCTGGCTTTCTCCCTTGCGGCTTCCTGGGCATCCTGGAGGGGTGGCGGAATTTTGACGATCTGTGAGAGGGCTACCTGTTCGGGTATCATGGGCAGCGAATCCCGTGGAATGCTTTCAAAAAACTCAATTACTTCAGGCCTTGTTATGGAGACATCTCGAACGATTGTTTCTCTCACCTGCTGTGCGACTATTTGTTCCCTGAACTGTTCCCGGTGTTCAGCCCTGATTTCAACTATACTTTGCCCCATTGCCTGCTCGAGTGCCTGCTCGCTGCCGGCCTGCTGAACCAATTGCCGGAGTCGTTGATCCATCTGCCTGTCAACCATTTCGTCGGATACATTGATGGAGTCCATTTTGGCTTTTTCGAGCAGCAAATAATTGTCAATAATCGATTCGAGCACCTCATACCAAAGACTTGTATCGAATTGGATTCGTTGGTTGCTCATCTGCATTTGCTGCATGTATTCGGCAATCTCCCTGTCCACATCACTCTTCAGAATGATTCTGTCATTGACGACTGCAATGATGCGATCGCTTACCAATTCACTTGATTGTTTGAACTCTTCAGAACCCTCTTCACCAGTTGACGCAAAAAGAAGTGAAGATGTTAAAAACAAAGATAGAAGTACTGTAAGTGTAAATTTCTGCATTCGTGAAAACTTAATTATTTGCTTGTTGCAAGACATTAATAATTAAAGATTCGTCAAAATCTTCAACGTTCATTTTATCGATTTCATTATTCGCCTCGGCCTGAAGATACAGATTTCTCTTGTAGGAGTTAATGACCCTTTGCGATCTTTCCAGGTAGAGCCATTGAGTAATCTGATCTATCAGCCAATCCAGGTCAGGATGGTCGCCCTCGGGACGTTCCTCCATGAGCTGAACAAAGTGAAAGTTGCCTCCATACTGTTGAATCGGCGATATTTCAGTAATACCGATCTGATTGAGAAAACGGTTCATTCGGGATACATCTGAGGCTGCCATGGAAATCGGGACAAACCGTTCCGATTCACGTATCTGAAGCTCCGGGTTGATACTGTACCTGTTTGCAACATCCGGCCATGAGTTACCTCTCATGATATCGCGTTTTGCGTTATCAGCTTCCACCCTGGTTCTTGTTGTCATATGTCTGAAACGAACATATCTTTCATCAAGTATAAATCGATCTTTATTGGCCTGGTAATAATTTTGTGCATCTTCGACCGAGACATCCAGCTCATCTTTGTGTTGACTGATGATGGCATCGCGCAAGGCACTTTGAAGCAGTTGTGATTTGAGTCGTTCCACCCTTTGTTGAAAATCCCGGTTGTTGTCCAATCCAATCCTTCGGGCTTCTTTTTCCAGTACTTTCTGTTCCACCCATGTCGATTGGTACTGTTTGATAGCTTCCACGGAGTCCTGTCTCAGAATATCTCTCGGAATACTTTCCACGGCCGCTTGCATGGTCAGTCTTTCATCGCTGACGCGTGCCAGCACCGGATCGTCGGAATCGTATTGAAACTGCTCACAACTCCAAATCATTGGGATTATGATAAAAATAAATAACAATCTGTATGGGATTTTTTCCATCAGGATACCTCCTATAAATTGGATTGGATAGTCAGGGTAATCAGTGTAGTGTAAATGACCAGTTTTTCCATTATTTGTTTCTGAAAAAATCACTTGCAGGCGGATAATATGGTAAGGTACTGAGAATTCCTGTGGATTCTAACCTGCATTTTCCAGTTTCTGCACGGATGCTGTTTATGTAAAAGCGGTTAAAAACTGTTGGTACATGAATCCCAAAACTGTCATTGGAACAATGAATTCGGCCCCGGTATGTGTGTACGGGACTAGCAAAGCGGGCCGGTACCGCCGACAGGGCCGAGGTTCAAACAGGACCGGGGTTCAGACAGGGCCGAAACCATGTCATGGCCAGGGCCCCGATTTGTCGGATCAAAAAAGGCCTGACGGCTTCATGCGGGTTAAAATAACATGCCGGCGATTGTAGCCGTCATCAGATTGGCGAGTGTGCCTGCAAAAACGGCCATGATTCCGAATCGTGCAAGATCGGATTTTCGCCCTGGGGCAATCCCGCCAATCCCTCCAATTTGAATGGCTATGGAAGAGAAGTTGGCAAACCCGCAAAGTGCAAAGGTCGCCATGGTTATCGTTTTTGCTCCCAGCAGATCCTGCCCGACCAGATCCGCCATTTGCATATAGGCGACAAATTCGTTGAGTACGATTTTTGTCCCGAGAAGCGAACCCATGTTTGTTGCATCCTCCCAGGGTATACCGATAATAAAGGCTATCGGCGCAAAGAGCCAGCCGAGCAGGGTTTCGATTTTCAGGTCTTCAGCCAACACCCCATTCAAACCTGTGAGCTCTCCAAAATGAAACAAAAAGTAATTTCCCATAGCCAATAGAGCGATAAAAGCCAATAACATAGCGCCTACATTTAAGGCGAGTTTTAATCCGACGCCAGCGCCATTTGCCGCTGCATCTATACCGTTGGCATCCTGTTGTTCTACTTCCATCTTTACGCTGCCCATGGTCAGCGGCTTGCCAAGTTCCGGGTAGAGAATTTTTGCTATCACCAGGGCTGCCGGAGCAGCCATGAGACTGGCGCCCAGCAGTTGTTCGGCAAACATCAGCCGGCCGACATCCAGGTCCACACCGTGGGACATGGCGTAGGAGTGGCCAAGCATCTGTACATAGGCAGCCATCACACCGCCGGCAATCGTAGCCATACCACCGGTCATGACCGCAAGCAGTTCCGATTGGGTCATTCTCTCAACATAGGGTTTGATCACAAGGGGAGCTTCTGTTTGACCCACAAAAATATTCGATATAACCGACAGGGATTCAGCACCCGAAGTGCCCAGCATCTTTTGCATTCCCCGGGCCATATATTTTACAATCCATTGCAATATACCATAGTGATAAAGGATTGCGGTGAGTGAGGCAAAGAATACGATGGTTGGTAAAACCTGGAAGGCAAAAAAGTTGCCCATGCTGTCTTCCATTCCGGGGCTGCGGGCAAGGTCGCCAAAAATAAACTCGGCTCCTTCGGTAGTGAAGTCCAGGACAATGACAAAAAAGGAGGAGACCCAGCTGAAGAAGTCCTTCGGCCACCCGAGCGGAGCAAAATAGTACTCCATATCTCTTCCTTTGAGAATGAAAACGGCCAGAATGAATTGAATGCCCAAACCGGTACCAACCAGTTTCCAGTCAATGGCTTTTTTGTTCTTGCTAAAGGCAGCGGCCAGCAATATGATGGCCGTCATTCCGATGATACCACGTAAAATTTCCATAGGCGTCAGTTTTTGGGATTGTCCTCTTCAGACTGGCCCCCGGAGCCGGAAGGTGAATGGTTACGGGGATCAGCAGGGGGTTGATTCACGGAATCGTCAGAAGGGCTGCCCCCGGAATGAGCGGGAGAGTTGCCTCTGGAATGAGCGGGAGAGTTGCCCCCGGAATGAGCGGGAGCTATTTTTTCTCCACGCCGCCGGTCGACAGGCGGCCGGAAACAGTGCCTGGCCCCGGGTTCATAGGCATCTGTTTCTCCTGCAAGCACCCGTGAATCATTCTCAACGATTCGTTGGGAAAAGTTGGCGATCATGCCGCCGCAAATTACTTCAATCCAACCGGTTTGACTGGGTACAAATCCGGGTTCATTCAACATAGGATGAGAGAGCTTTTTGTATTCCTGAAAGTTAGAGGATGGAATATATCCCTGAAGCAGTTAAAACAAAAAGTTTACTTGAACATGATCCGGGGTGCGGCAATTCGAATAGAAGTGGAAGATTGTTTACATTTATTACCAATTACAAAATCACCATTGATGAAAATACTCTATATTTTTCCGCATCCGGATGATGAGTCTTTTGGCCCTGCACCGGCTATTTCTGCACAATTGAGAGACGGCCATGAGATTTGTCTGCTCACGCTTACCAAAGGGGAGGCTACCAAACAGCGCTTCAAGCTTGGCGTGGATAAAAAACAGATGGGAGAGATCCGGTTCCGCGAGATGCAATGTGTTGAGAAGGTGTTAGGGTTGACGGGAATGACGGTATTGGATTTGCCGGATAATAAGCTTAAAGAATTGGACCCCAGGGATATAGAGAAGGAAATTGAAAATCATATTAATAAGATTCAGCCGGATATCCTGGTCACATATGCCGTGCACGGGGTCAGCGGGTTTCACGATCACCTGGTAACCCATGCCGTGGTAAAGCGTCTTTATTGCCAGATGAAGGAACAGTCCGGTTCCGGATTGAAACGACTGGCCCTTTTTACCCGTATGGGAGAGGTAAATATTGACGGAAAATTCCGGCTGGAAGTATCGACTGAGGATGAGATAGACTGTATTGTCAACTGCAATGAATCGGATATGGAAAAGTTTCATGAATCTCTGAATTGTTATGAAACCTATCAGGAAATCATCGAAAAAAGTGGCGTAAAGAAAGTGGTTGACGAACGTGTGCCTTTTGAATTTTTCCAGGAAGATTTCAAACCCCACGTAGCCGATATAACCCATGGCCTTTAATCCGTTTTGCCCGATAGCCTTACAGGTTTGCTCCTGTCCTTTTATTCGAATTTCTCAATGATCTTTAAACCCGATCATGAATATACACATGAACAGCTAAATATGAACAACAACAAGCATATTGAGCGCTTGCAGAAGGCTGTTGATGACTGGTTGAGCCCCGGAAATTTTCAACTCAAACAAGCCATTGACCGGACTGTACATGATGGTTTTTTCAGTTTCCCCGATATCAAACACCGGATTCTGTCCCTTAAAAGATCACTGAAGAAAGACTCGTTAAACCGTTGGGTGGAAAAGAATAAACTGATGCCCGGCTCACTTGGATCTCACAGGGTACTCTGTCTTCATGCGGGTAACCTTCCGTTGATGGGGGTTCAGGATGTGATTGCTTCGGCACTGGCTGGTATTGAATACAGAGGCAAGATTTCACGGAAAGACCCATACCTGCTGCCAACACTGCTGGGCAAGCTAAAGGCCCATAATGTTCTGGCTAAGTCGCTTTGGAGCACTAACATCAGGGATCTGAGTGACAGCAGGGCGGATGCCGTCATGTTTTCGGGGTCATCCCGCTCGGTGAAACCGGTGAGAAAAACGATCCAAAAACACAGGCTGGCAAAAGACAATGCCGAATACCTGATCCGGACAGCTCATTATTCAGTTGCCGTGATCGATCAGACCGATCCGGCAACGATGGAAAACCTGGTAGAGGCCGTGTTCAGATATGGCGGTAAAGGCTGCCGGTCGGTGGCCGTAGTGTTTGCTCCATTCAGCCTGGATTCTATCAAGTGCGAGCTGACAGATTATATTGAGGCTTTCTGGCTAAAAAACCCTCAGCACCAGAAACCAAGGCCATCTCTTTATCATAGATTCGCCTACAACAAGGCTGTGGGGCACCCTCAATCCTGGCTGGATAATTTTTTGATCGAGCAGACGGAGATGCCGCCAGAACATGATTTTGTGCTGCATTGGGTTGCCGGTGAGATGGAGAAAGTGCCGCGGTTTATCGAAAAACATGGCGCCGGGCTGCAATCGGTCTATATATCCCGAAAGGGGATGCAAATTCAGGGACTGAAACATCAGCCGGTGTTGCTCGGGCAGGCTCAGTCGCCGCCCATTGACTGGAAACCGGATGGGATTGATACCCTTGCCTGGCTGGTGGATAAAATACATGCCTGATGCAACTTATAAATACAACAGCTAACCCGCATTTCGCTAACGCGTACAAAACATGAGCTCACAAGATAATTGTTTGAAAAGTTATAAATCATTGATCTGCATAATATTCCACCTATTTTTGAACTTTAGCATAAATAACACTCTGTCAGACGCTGCGAAGTTTGTCCGTCTGCTGTGTTGTCCCGAAAATGGCTTGCTCAACGTACTCGGGTACGTTTCCGCCACCATTTTCGGGACGCCTTGCATACAATCAAATATCGCTTCGCGTACAAAACATGAGCTTGGTGAGCTCATGTTTTGTACGCGTTAGCGAAATGCGAGCTATAGGCTGTGAATTGAATATGAAAGTGGACAAGTCTCGTGTCAGCCAGGCGTTGTTGTAGATAAGTCAAAAGGTTTTGCTTCTGGTTATTGATAGGTGTATTGCCAAAGCTGTGTGCATATTATTCAAAGCAGTCAGGAGTAAAAAATCAAGATTTGTCCCCGTATAATTATGGTTGACTTGTCACCGGGAATTCCAGGCGGGATTCATCCCTGTGGGAAATATTCCTCAAACAGGGTCCGTTTCCGGGAAAAAAATTCTTTATCTTTCAGACTTATGACAAATCAGGTCTGTTGATCCTGGTTATTTCCGGTAATTTTTTATTGAAATCTTAAGAGTGTCAACAGGGTATATGTACGAATACGATCCGTTAGAAATTGAAACAAAATGGCAGGAATTCTGGCTCAGGAACAAAACTTTTCAAACACCTGAGGATACCGAAGCCCCAAAATATTATGTACTGGATATGTTTCCGTATCCAAGCGGATCCGGGCTTCATGTCGGCCATCCGGAAGGCTATACGGCCACCGATATCATTGCACGCTATAAGCGAATGAAAGGTTTTAATGTGCTGCATCCGATCGGCTGGGATGCGTTTGGTCTGCCGGCTGAACAGTATGCGATTCGAACCGGAACGCATCCGAGGGAAACAACGGAGAAAAATATCGTACGATTCCGGGAACAGCTTCAAATGCTCGGTTTTTCTTATGATTGGGACCGGGAAGTCAATACCACCGACCCGGACTATTACAAATGGACCCAATGGATTTTTTTGAAGCTATACGAAAAAGGACTTGCCTACCAGGATGAAGTGGCTGTCAACTGGTGCCCGGAGCTCGGCACCGTACTGGCCAATGAAGAAGTTATTGACGGAAAAAGCGAAGTGGGCGGATTTCCGGTCGTACGAAAACCGATGCGCCAATGGATGCTCCGCATTACAGAGTATGCCGAACAGCTGCTGGACGATCTGGAAAATCTCGAATGGCCTGAGTCGACCAAAGAGATGCAACGAAACTGGATTGGCCGGTCGATCGGGGCTGATATCGATTTTCAGGTGGCCGACCATGATGAAAAAATAAATGTCTTCACCACCCGCCCGGATACGATTTTTGGTGCAACCTACATGGTTTTGGCACCGGAACATCACCTGGTGGAACAACTCACCACCGAAGAGCAGCGGGAAACGGTGGCGGAGTACAAAGAGAAAGCAGCTCTGAAATCGGACCTTGAACGGCAGGAGCTGTCGAAGGATAAGACCGGAGTTTTTACCGGTGCCTATGCCATCAATCCGGCAAACAACAAGGAAATTCCGATTTGGGTCGCCGATTATGTATTGGTTCATTATGGAACCGGGGCCATTATGGCTGTTCCCGGCGAAGATGAACGGGACTGGGAGTTTGCAGAAAAATACGATCTGCCGATAATCCGTACCGTTGAGCCGCCGGAAGATTTTGAAGGCAAAGCCTATACGGGCCTGGGACAGACCATCAACAGTGATTTTCTTAATGGCCTCGAAACAGAAGAGGCGAAGCTGAAAATCATCAACTGGCTGGAAAAGAACGGAGTGGGCAAGAAAAGCATCAACTATAAGCTTCGCGACTGGCTCTTCTCCCGGCAGCGTTACTGGGGAGAACCGTTTCCGGTCATCCATGTCGATGGTGAACCCAAACCGGTCCTCGAAAGTGAACTCCCCGTGGAACTGCCGGAAATCGATGATTTTCAGCCAACCGAATCCGGAGAACCGCCCCTGGCCCGTGCCAAAGACTGGGTTGTGACCAAAGACCCTGAAACCGGCAAAACAGCCTTGCGTGAAACCAATA
Source organism: Balneolaceae bacterium (assembly GCA_007118695.1). Classification (GTDB taxonomy): domain Bacteria; phylum Bacteroidota; class Rhodothermia; order Balneolales; family Balneolaceae; genus SKRC01. The sequence goes on from SKRC01000216.1 coordinate 25,091, forward strand.
CCATGCCGCAGTGGGCCGGTTCCTGCTGGTATTACCTGCGCTACATCAGTCCGCAATTCGATGAAGGGCCGGTGGAAAAATCTGGCGAGGAATATTGGATGCCGGTTGATCTTTATGTGGGAGGGTCGGAGCATTCGGTGCTGCACCTGCTGTATGCCCGATTCTGGCACAAGGTATTGTACGACTGCGGAGTCGTATCAACCAAAGAGCCGTTTAAAAAACTTGTCCACCAGGGGATGATTCTCGGGGAAATGGAGTACACGGCGTACAGAAAAAACGGACAGTATCTGCGGCCATCGGATGCCGGGGGCATGGATGATGTGGAAAAGGTTAAACTTACCGAAAAGGATATCGAAAAAAGACAGGAAAAATTTGTATTGAAAGGCACGGACATAGAAGTGGACGCGAAGGCATATAAAATGTCGAAGTCCCGGGGTAATGTAATCAATCCCGACCAGGTGGTTGATCAGTTTGGTGCCGATTCACTGCGTTTGTATGAAATGTTTATGGGGCCGCTGGAGCAGGTCAAACCCTGGAGTACGAAAGGGGTGGAGGGGGTTTATCGGTTTTTGAACAGGGTCTGGCGCCTGATAATTGATGAAGAGAGCGGTGAAATTCAAAAAAATGTGGAGGAAACCGAGCCTGACAAAGAGCAGCTTAAAGTGCTGCATGAAGCGATACGAAAGGTAACCGAAGATATCGAGAATATGCGGTTTAACACGGCTATTTCGGCGCTGATGATTTTTGTGAACGAGGCGAATCAGTGGGAGAAACTGCCTGTTTCGGTTTTAAATACGTTTGTTTTGCTGTTGTCGCCATTTGCCCCGCATCTGGCCGAAGAGATGTGGAGCAGGCTTGGAAACTCGGAGTCGCTTGTTTACGAGCCCTGGCCTGAATTCAACGAAGAGTACCTGAAGGAGGAAACCGTAATGTATCCGGTGCAAATCAACGGAAAGGTAAGAGGGGAGGTCCATGTTCCTTCCGACAAAGCCAAAGCAAAGGATTATGTGTTGGCACAAGCCAGGAAAGAGAAAAATGTTCAGCGATACCTGGACGGGACAACCGTTGTCAAGGAAATATTTGTACCCGGCCGTATAATCAACATTGTGGTGAAGTAATTGCGGGGTCACCAAGACTCGAAGAGACAAGGTTTTACCCGGTAAAATTTGATGAGAATCACAATAAAGTGTCAACTTTATCAATCAGGAAAAGCGAAGGTAGTCTTTTAACCACAACGCTTCACGGAGCTGTGCACACTTGAAGGTAGTCCTGTGGAGTTTAGCCAAATCCCATAATTCTCTCTGCGTCTCCGTACTTCCGCGGTGAATACTCAGAGGGATTCCCAAATACCTTTTGCAACTGCTGCATCTCTGAGCTTCCACGGCAAAAAACTATCGACCTGACACCGAATACCCTTTATCTCTTATCGATGGGAACCCAGTCCAGGTTCTTTTCGCCTGTATAAAGGGCGCGCGGGCGAATCAGGCGGTTGTTGGCTGCCTGCTCGAGATAATGGGCGGTCCACCCAGAAACCCGGCTCATGGTAAAGATGCAGGTATACAGATCGGGTTTGATACCGATCGAATAGTACACCGTTGCTGAAAAGAAGTCGACATTCGGGTCAATGTTTTTTTCACTCTTCATGGTCTCAAGGATGGCTTCCGACCACTCATAGAGTGTTTCATGGCCGGTCTCTTCCGAAAGGGCTTTCGACTTTTGACGCAGGTGATACGCTCTCGGGTCAAATGTCTTGTAAACCCGATGCCCGAAACCCATGATTTTTTCCCGGTTGGCCAGTTTCTTTTTTGTGAATGCGACCGGGTCTGCCTGTTCTCCCTGTTTGTCCATATTCAGCAGCATATTCATCACAGCCGTATTGGCTCCTCCGTGCAGCGGCCCTTTGAGTGCACCGATTGCCCCCGTCACCGCGGAATAGATATCCGACTCGGTGGAACAGATAGTCCGGCAGGTAAACGTAGAGGCATTCATGCCGTGTTCAGCGTGAAGGATCAGACACAAATCCATTGTATTCTCAGCCTGGGTTCCCGGCTTTTCCCCGTTGAGCATGTAGAGAAAATTAAAAGCTGTGCTTCCTTCTTTCAGGGGTGCTACTATTTCCTTCCCATTTCTTACCCGGTCAAAAGCAGCGACAATCGTCGGCATCTGGGCTGTCATTGCAATGGCCTGGTTCTGATAATCCTGGTTGGAGTCGCCTGTTTCTTCCGGTGCAAAATCGGCAAGCATGGAGGTGGCGCTTCTCAGGACTGCCATGGGTTCGGCGTCCTTGTTGGTGTTTTTGATATAATCAAGAACAGGGTCAGGAACTTTACGTTCCTCTATTAATTTCTTTTTAAGTGCATCCAATTCCTGTTTATTGGGAAGCCTGTCGTTCCATAACAGGAAGCATACCTCTTCGAAAGTTGCATTTTCAGCCAGTGTATCGATGTTGTAACCAGCATAGATCAGCTCTCCCTTCTGCCCATCGATGGAACTCTTTGTGGTAGAAAACGCTATAATTCCCTCCAGTCCCCGGTTGATGTGTGGATATTCATTGGTATCGATGTCTTGCAATTTCAGCTTGGCCATTCTGGTAGTCAATATTTTGGTTAATAAGGTTCAGTCAGGTCCTCAGACCCGGCAAAGGTCACTTTGCAACGGTTGTTTTCAGTGCTGCTTTAAAAAAACCGTGATACAGAAGATAAACGGTTAAATTAATACAGCTCTTGTGGAGATCTGCCAGACTTTGAAACCGTTTTTATCAGAACGCATAAGTTAATAAAAGACCTTTGATTTATGAAGGAAAATTGAAATAAGCTCAATCCGAATTAATTGCCGGGAAATCAGTGCTGTCTATCAGCTTGTGTCTTAAAATTCCGGTAAAAGAATTCGGCTGATTTCAAGCACGATCCTGTTACATCATATAGCTCATTATCAATCAGGAAACTGCCGGTAAAATATATGAATACTTGCGGGGAATAAAATTGAACAAGAATATAATTAATAGCCTTTCATTTTTGCTTCATCCCAAAGTTCATCCATCTCTTCCAGAGAGGAGGAGGCGAGGTCCTTGTTGCCGGCTTTTAAATGTTCTTCAATATAGCGGAACCGGTTTTCGAATTTCCGGTTGGCCTGCCGCAGGGAGTCTTCGGCATTGAGTTGCAGCAGACGCCCTACATTGACCAGGGAAAACAGAAGGTCGCCAAACTCATCTTTTCGGTTTTCCTGGTCCTGTTGGCCAACGGCTTCCCGCCATTCGTCGATCTCTTCGTTCAGTTTTTCCCATGCCAGCTCCCATTCGGACCAGTCAAAACCCACATTACCGGCTTTTTCCTGCATTCGCTGGGCGCGAATCAAAGCCGGCAGACGCTCGGGGAGCCCGTCCAGGGTTGAGGATTTGCCTTCCTTTAACTTGATATTCTCCCAGTTCACGGCCACCTGATGATCGCTGTCGGCAGCCGCTCCTTCAAAGACATGGGGGTGACGGCGGATTAATTTTTCTGATATGCCCCGGATCACATCATCGATTGAAAACTTTTTTTTCTCTTCAGCCATTCTGCTGTGAAACAGAACATGAAGCAGCAGGTCGCCCAGCTCTTTTTTTAATTCATCATAATTTTTCTGGTCTATCGCTTCAACGACTTCATACGCCTCTTCGATAAGATTGTCTTTTATCGATTCGTGGGTCTGTTTCCGGTCCCACGGACACTCTTTGCGGAGTATGGAAACGAGTTTGACCAGTTCATCAAATTCTTTGCTTGGTTTCATGTTCAGGTCTCAAGTTTCTGCTCCTGGGCAGCAGGGAACAGGATGTTGTTAAGTATCAGGCGGTATCCCGGGCTGTTGGTGTGCAGGCTCAGATCGGTTGGGGGATCATTCACACGGTGCTTGTAATCTTCCGGATCATGGCCGGCGTAAAAGGTAAAGGTTCCGGCTCCATAATTACCATGCAGATACTTGACCTGATCGCGGCCCGGCGATTCACCCAGAATAACCACATGACTTTTAATTTTATCTTTCTTGAATGCAGTCGTCTGTCCGTAGAAACCTTTGATACTGCTCACATGATTTTGCGTCAGCATGGTCGGGACCGGATCCCATTTGGCTGAAAAGTCAAAAAGAGTAAAATAATCCAGGCTTTCACTGATCTGGTTCAGGTTAACTTCAATATCTATGTTACCGTGCTGGTAGATATAAGGGTCTGTATTGACCGTGAAATTTTCAAAAGCAAAGGTATTGGAGAAATCCAGTTTCTCATTTGCATTCCGGTCGACCGGGTCTCCATCAAATTGCTCGGGTACGATATCCACATCCGCAGCGGCAAGAGCAATATCAAGGGTATTGGTTCCTGAACACATGGCAAAAAGAAATCCGCCATTTCCCACATAACTCTGAATTTCCTGGGCGACGGCCAGTTTCAGGTCACTGACTTTATCAAAATTGAGTTCTGCCGCCAGTTCCTCCATTTTTCGCACCTCTTCTATATACCAGGGCTGATTTCTGTAGGAAGCCCAGAACTTGCCAAACTGTCCGGTAAAATCCTCATGATGCAGATGAAGCCAGTCGTAATTTTCCAGTTCTCCGTTCAGTACTTCCCTGTCGTAGATGATGTCGTACGATACCTCTGCATAGTCGAGGGCCAGGGTTACCGCATCATCCCATGGCTGGGCCTGCGGAGGGCTATAAACGGCAATGGTAGGGGCCTTTTCCAGGTTAACTGCGGCCATATTTACATCGGGTTGTTCAACCTCACGGATTATCCGTTCCGCTTCCGCCTCACTGATGACCTCAACCCTGACATCTCTGATGCGGCTTTTCCTGACAATCTCATTGTTATTGGGGGCCAAAAAACTCCCGCCCCTGTAGTTCAGAAGCCACATGCCGGTCTCACCGTCTTCAATGTGATTGAAAATAATCCCATAGGCTTTCAGATGGTTGGTCTGAGAGGCGTCCATGGGGATCAGAACCCGTTCCTGGGCAGTAAGCAGCAACGGCATGGCAAATAAAAACAGGACAATTGAAATGATTTTTTTCATCATGATACTATGAGCTTAGACGAGTGAAATATTGAAGTACTTCTCTGGCGTAGGGCGCATAAAAGCCCTGTGGAAATTCGAGGATCAACTTTTCATAAAGCTCTTCCACATCCTCCATAGTGGCCGGCCAATTGGTACGGTCCGTCAATTCCGAGTCGGAAAAGGGGAGGTTTTCATCCTCTTCATTTCGAAGCAATTCGCCCGTTATTCCGCCCAACTGGTCCGGTCCGCCGGCGTCCACAATAATCCGGGCCATGGTTGCCTGTTCCCAGAGCAGCCTTTCCCTCAGTGGAGAGCTATTGCCGCTGTCATTGACCGACTTGATCATTGTATAGAGAATCGGGACATGGCGGACGTCACTGTGTGATGAAATTTCTACCAGGCCATTGTCAATGAACGGGTTGCCGGCATCATCAAGAATATCCATGAATTTGGATAAGGCCCGGGTTGTCTCTCCGCTGTAGAGCGATTCAATAACAGCTGCATACTCTTTGAGGGCAGCACCGGTGGTGTCGGCGCGCTTGCCCTGCTGAATCCACATACGCAGTTTCAATGCATCATTGGCATAATAGGATACGTTTCGCCGTTCCAGTGAGCGCAACTGAATAAGGGCAAAATCAAAATCACCCGAAAAGAAGTCGGTAAGACTTAAAAAATAGCGTGCTTTTTCTGCCAGTTCTGAGTCTTCGGCGTTCCTGTTTGCCCTGGTTAAGGCTTGACGCGCCTCCGTATAATTCTGATTAAACAGGGCCAGGCGGCCACGTAAATAGTGCAGCTTGGCATGGTTTCTGTCGGCGATTTCTTCCTCGATCTTATCAATCCAGTGCAGGGCCTGGTCTTTGTCATAAAAAACATCCAGGGATAGTTCGGCGAGACGCACCATGACTCTGTCTCTCTGCTCGTAATGGCGAGCGTCTTCAAGCAAATCGGAGCCGAGCTGATAGGATTGTTGGAAAAGTTTATTACGCAACTGAAGATCTTCGAGGTTATGGTCGCTCAAATAATCGGCCCAGGCATGATAGACTTCGGCTTCCCGGTCTTTTGCCCGGTTTTTCACTCTCAGATTTGATGAATCCGTGTAGTATTGGAAAGCTTCGGCTGCCAATTCAAATTCACTATTGGAAAGCAGTTTTTCGGCAAGCGAGTAGAGTGAATAATTGAGAACTTCCGTACGCGACTCGTATTGCCGGGCGGCAACCAGTGCCCGGCGAAACTGTTCGGTTTCGATCAGCAGCCAGGTATAGAGCTGATGCATCTGATTATAGGCCGGATGGTTTGTATCCATCTCAACAATGTGGTCTTCGATTTCCAGGGCAGCGGTTTCATAGAGCTGGGAATCGTTCATTCGCAATAACCGTTGCTGAACAAAGTTCATCTGATTCGGATTATTCCGAATGAGTTTAAAATACTCGCTCATCGCCTTTGCGAAATTTCCGGCCTGCATATGGGCATTGGCCACTTCATTGATAAACAATGTGTTGTCGCCGAACTCATCCCTTGCCTTCAGGTAGAAGTCGGCCGCCCTTGCATATTCCCTTCGATTGATCAGGGTATTGCCGACCTGGTAGTACAATTGCATGTTCCTGTAATTGTCCTGGATTACCTGTTCCCAGATCTCGAACGCACTCTCCTTATCTCCTTTGGAATGCAGGATTTCGCCATTGCGAATAAGAAGCTGATTGGAACTGTAGCCGCTGTCAATGCGTCTTTCTATCAGCCCGGAGGCTTCTTCATACTCCTTCAGGTTAACCAGGCAGTCTATCAGGCGGTCGAAAAAGATATTAGCCTCAGGGTTTTCCTCATGCAGCCGCTGGAGGATCGGCAGTGCATCTTCAAAGTTTTGTTGCTGCATCATTCTGTTGGCAAGCTGAAAATCGGAATTTTGGGCCTGCAGAAGCTCGGCACTGAAAAATCCGGCAATGAGCGCAGCAATGAGAGTTAATTTTTTCATGACGTCTGCATATGGGCTTGATTCACGATTTCAGGTGCTATTTGCTTCATATTTTGATAGAATTTGTGGAGCGGGAACCCGACGACATTATAATAATCGCCCTCTATACCGGAAATAAAAAGAGAGCCCCGGTCATCCTGAATTCCATATGCTCCGGCTTTGTCCATGGGACTTCCGGAGCGTACATATTGGTCAATTTCACGCTCTGTTAACGTGGTAAATGTTACTTTGGTTCGTTCATGAAAACAAAGTTCTTTTGTAATTTTCGCATCCCCGCCGGTTCTTATCAGGGCTACCCCGGTAAAAACGTCGTGGGTATTACCACTCAGATTCCTTAACATCTGCCTGGCTTCGGATTCATCAGCCGGCTGGCCCAGTATTGATCCGTTTAAAACAACAAGGGTATCGGCTGCAATCACAAGTGAATGTGCTCTTTCCGAGGCAACAGAAAGTGCTTTTTGATGTGCAAGGGTTTCGACAATTTCGGCCGGATCCCTGTCTGAATCGAAATTTTCTTCGATATTGCTGGGGATTACCTCAAAGGAAAGACCCAGTTGTGATAGCAGTTTTTTCCTGCGGGGGCTGTTGGATGCCAGTATGAGATGAACCACAATATTTCTGATAGATTTTTTGTTACATGTTGCACCATTTTTGCAGTTCTTGCAGAAATGCTAACTTAACGCACGAAATTGAGATAGTAAATCATTACTTCAAATATACGATATGGCGGCAAGAAGAAAACAACGAGGACGTGGAAAAAAGGAACAAAAACCGATGCTATTCTCCACACTCAATTACAAATACATGGGGCTGGGTGTGTTGCTGATCGTTGTCGGTTTTACGGCAATGTACCTGGAAAATGAAGTGCACGGCTTTATATCCCTCTATATTTCACCCATTGTCATTCTGGGTGGGTATCTGACCGTCCTGATAGCCATTTTAAAGCGTGACAAGGAACCGCCCGAACCACAACCTTCAGCATAGACATGTGGACCGACTGGCTAACTATACCTATATTTTTATACTGATCTTTTTATTTATCCTTGAAGGGCGCTCGGATGATCATATACGCATTCTGATTGCACTTTTTCTTTCCTTTATCATTTCCATGTATGCATTTCTTGTCAACTGGATCACATTGGACGGCGCATTTGCTGCCACCGTATTTGGTACAGTTGCCCTGGGCCTGGGAGGGTGGATACTGGCCGGCCTGGTGCTGGTATTCTTTGTAAGCAGCAGCCTGATTACCCGGCACAAGGATCAGTCCGGAAATAAAACCTCGATGGGAATATTTACCGAATGGACCAAAGAGCGCAGAAATGGGTTGCAAATCTGGGCTAACGGATTTTGGATAGCACTTTTTGCTGTCATCTGGTTTCTGTTTCGCGATGAAACACTTTTGGTGATGGCCTCAGCCGCATTGGCGGCCGCCACCGCCGATACCTGGGCTACTGAACTCGGCAGCCGGAAGAAGGGCCATACCATTCTGATAACAAATTTCAGAAAAGTGGACCCCGGAACGGATGGCGCAATCAGCCTGAAAGGAACACTTGCCGGATTCTGGGGAGCTCTGCTTATTGCGTTTGCCTTTTTTATTTTCAACCGCGATACCAATATGGAAATCATTTCCATTGTGGCATTTAGTGGTTTTTTAGGTTGTATAGCAGATTCATATCTTGGGGCGATTTATCAACATAACAACCCCGATTCAAACCACTGGTTTAACAGGTATTTTCATTCTCATGATAGTGGAAACAATGCTGTTAACTGGGCTGCAACGGGATTAGGTGCACTGTTTGCATTATTCTTAATTCAACTGACCTGATATGAAATGGTATAAAACCCTGCATTGGCAAATCATCATCGGTCTTATTCTCGGCCTGATCTGGGGACTTATATCAAGCGCAACGGGTACGGCCGATTTTACGGCCAACTACATAAGGCCGTTTGGGACGATCTTTGTAGATCTGCTCAAATTGATAGCCATCCCATTGATCGTTGCCTCCCTCATTGTCGGAATTACGAGCCTGAACGACACGGCCAAACTCTCGAGAATGGGAGGAAAGACGATCGCCATTTATATGGTGACCACCACCTTTGCCATTACCATCGGGCTGACCACGGTTAATATCATGCAGCCCGGCAAGGCATTGCCCGAGGAGACCAGGATCTCGCTAATGGAAAGTTATGGTGAAGATGTGGAAGACAGGGATGAGGCTGCCCGGGAAGTGCTGGAGCGCAGCCCGCTTCAATTCCTGGTGGATATTGTCCCTGAAAACTTCCTGGATGCGGCGTCCGATAATGCGAACATGCTGCAGGTCGTTTTTGTGGCGGTGCTGCTGGGGATTGGGTTGATCAACATACCGGTCCAGAAGGGGGAGGTACTGATTAACTTTTTTAGTGCCTTAAATGATGTGATTATCAAAATTGTCGATTTTATCATGAAAACAGCCCCTTACGGCGTTTTTGCTCTTATGGCTGCTGTAATCGTGGACCTGGCCGGCGATGATCTCTCGCAGGCCCTGAACCTGCTCACCGCCCTGGGCTGGTACTGCCTGGCGGTTTTTATCGGCCTGATGCTGCATGTATTTATCATCTATTCCAGTCTGTTTAAACTATTCAGCAAGATGAAACTGTTCGATTTCTTCCGGGCGATTCAGCCTGCAATTGTGCTGGGTTTCAGTACCAGTTCGAGTGTGGCGACTCTTCCTGTTACCATGGAAAGGGTCGAGAAAAACCTGGGGGTCAATGAAGAGGTCTCCAGTTTTGTGCTGCCGGTCGGTGCCACGATCAATATGGA
>SKRC01000287.1 GCA_007118695.1 Balneolaceae bacterium
GGCTACCTCAGCCATATCGAAAAAGGTGAATTTTTTGGGCATCCGGCAGGTTTGAGATGGAAGGATCACCCAAAATCACCAGTCCGAATTAACCTCACCCATCTCGATATTCCCAGCACAAACAGGCCGATGTATGAACTTGCCGAAAAACATGAGAGCTGGAAGCTTCCTGCAGTCTGGTTGCCCCACGGCACAGAAATAGGCCAGGGAGCTCAAAATGATATTTTGACTGATACGACCGGTGGCCTGTTTGGTCCGTTTGAGAATCAGCTTTTTATAAGTGAGCATACCGACCTATCTCTTTCCCGGGTATTTCTGGAAAAAGTAGATGGTATCTACCAGGGAGCTGCTTTTCCTTTTCTGAGAGGTCTGATGACCGGGCCGGTAGCACAAACCTGGGGGAGAGACGGTTCTATGTTCATTGGTATGACCGACCGCGGCTGGACCGCAGGTGGAGGCTCCCAGCCTCATGGGCTGCAACGCGTGGTCTGGACGGGTAAGGTACCGTTTGAGGTAAAAGCCATACGAGCCATGCCCGACGGTTTCGAACTGGAATTTACACGGCCCGCCGATCCGGATGCACTCAACGATCCATCCCTGTTCTCAATCCAGAGCTTTATATATATGTACAGAAGCGCATATGCCAGCCCCATTATTCACGATGAGCAAAACCCGATTCTGGGTGTTAAGGCTTCCGATGACGGTATGCGTGTGCGTTTGGTTGTAGATAATCTCCGCAGGTACTACATCCATGAAATAAAACTGGGAGCGCTTGCGGATCGGGATGGCGTTCCACTTCTTCATGATGTAGCCTACTATACCCTGAACAATATCCCCGAGGGAGATCACCTCGATCTATCCGAAGCGATACGCCCGGAACCACCCCGTGAAACGGCTCAAGAGCAACCCGCTGCCGCAGCAACTGATGAGATGATTACCGGGCGGGTAACTGAAATGCCTGAATCGTGGGAAGATGGCCCGGATATAACGATTAATCTGGTTGCCATGCCAGGCCTTCGGTTTGATCTTGAATCATTTGAGGTGTCTGCAGCAAGCCGTGTGCGACTGACCCTCGACAATGAAGACGACATGATTCACAATGCTGTCATTGTTAAGCCGGAGACAGCCGATGAAGTTGGTGAAGCGGCATTGAGAATCGGGGCGGCTGGCATGCAACGTTTGTATGTACCCGACACCCACAAGGTGCTCTACTATACCGGGCTGCTCGCTGGGGGAGAGTCCGAATCTATCTACTTTACCGCTCCGCAGGAACCTGGCCGTTATCAGTTTGTTTGTACCGTTCCGGGCCACCACATCCTGATGCGCGGCATTATGTATGTTCGATGATTGAGGCGGGAGTTGAGTTAACTGTACTGGCTGGCAAGAACGTGAATGATGATACTCTTACTCTATTACCACATAAAACATTACTTAACTGGATACTACTGATGAACGCCAATGATCGACACACATTGATTCTTTTCATTAACCATGACAATCATTAACCATGACAAATGGAAAATGTTAGATTCAGATATTGAACGGGATCAATTAGGTCCTGCAAATGTGTTCCTTACAGACTTTCGAACTAGCAATTCAAGAGTATTGCAGGTTATTATCAAGGAGTTAAAGAGTATAATTAAAATCCATTTTCTTCCAGTTGATTGAGGATGTTGTCAAGGTCATTTCTTGTATGGAGATGGCCATTTCGCATGACAGCATTGATTTGTTGTGTATTGGCTATGTCTTCCAGGGGATTGGCATCCAGTATGACCAAATCAGCCAGCATATCTTCGGCAATGGCACCCTGCTGGTTTTCAAGCCCGTAATATTGTGCCGGCCGGAGCGTCGCGGCTTCAATAGCCTGCATCGGGGTTAAACCTGCACGCACAAGCAGTTCAAGTTCCTTGTGCAAACTGAAACCGGGTGTCAGCAGGAAGAGCGGCATATCCGTACCGGCCATAATCCCGATACCGGCCTCATCCAATTTTGGTATCATACCGTAAGCCCAGTCGGCACGGGCTAAATCAGCCTCAGAGAATGACCGGGCCGTCAGCTCCTCTGCAATCTCTTCCCAATCAGATTGGACAGACTCCGGCAAATATTTGAATGTGTCTCTCCAATCGTCGCTGGCATGCAGTTCATGATCCGCTCTGACAATATACCCCAAAGTAGGTACCTGCCATGTGCTGTTTTCAGCCAATGTGTTGAGTACCGTTCTGCAACGCTCTTCGTCCTGCGTTTGAATGGCATGCAGGCGTTGTGCACCATGAATACCCCACCTCAGCTCATTGCCGTCTTTATCTGTCCCATCAGCAATCATTTGCCGGCGTTCCTCCAACAGAGTTTCCCAATCCGAAGAGCATGCAAATTCAAGATTCTTCATATGTTCCATACTTGTCAGGCCGGCATTTGAAGCTTCAATTACATCCATGGCCAGGGGTACGTGTGCAGTCACATTATACCCTGCACTGGTAGCCCTCGATAACACGGCAGAATAAACTTCAGGAGAAATCAGCTCGTAAACCTTTAATTCATCTACCCCGGCGTTTATCAGACTATCTACAATGGATTCGGCCTGTTCTGGCGAAACCGCACTTACCGAAGAACCCCAGCTGAGCTGCGCTCCATCGATATGCGGTCCGATAAAGTATATATCAGGAGCCATCCCATTTGCTGAACTTTCTTCGGCATCTTCAAGTATCGGTATTATCGAATCAAGAATCGCAGCTGTATCGCGCACATAGGTAATCCCATTGGCAATCAATAGCGGGAACATTGACGATCTGAGAGCATCGGTATTTGTAAGGTGCACATGTGCATCCCATAGGCCCGGGATCAGGTATTTTCCACTGCCATCAATGATGGTTGCACCGGCAGGTTCATCTATCTCCTCAGCCATGCCTACTTCCGCAATCCTGTTGCCCCTTATCATAACACTCTGATTGGCCCTGAGCCCGTCAACCGAATCTATGACGGTTATGTCTTTAATAATGACTACTTCACTCTCTTCAGATGCGCTGGGTGTACATCCGTTATAAAAAAATATGAAGTTACAGGTGATAACAATGAAAAATGCCTTCCAGGTAACGATTTGATTGTTGAAGATAGTTGTCATTATAAAAGAATGTTTTAAGTTGGCAATAGGCTGCATTCAGTAAGCGCCTAATACAATTCAATTTTTTTCAAACGGAAATATGGAGAAAAAAAGTCGAAAGTAGAAGGTAATAAGCAAATTGAACTTAAGTATTAATTATTGACAGCAGAAAGTTTGAAAAATACTCGGGATGGACACCATACTTTTTATTACTATGCAGGTTTTAAATGACGGGTAACCTTGATGAGGATGATTAAGAAATATTTTTCCATTAATTATCTTTTATTTTAATATCTGATCCCGGACACGGAGCAGTAATTTTGGCAAGTATCGGTATGATTAACGGATAAACATATTGAATAAAATGCCATTTGAATGCTTTGAGAAATATTTTGCAAACACAATTAAATGCTTCATAAATACAGTCTCTTTTCATTTTCTTTCTTGCAAATTGCGGTAGTTCTGGCCATTTTTCTCTCCTTTTGCATCGTCTATAGTTGCAGCCAACCGGAAGATACGGACAGGATCAGAACGGCTGATGGGGATCATGA
>SKRC01000180.1 GCA_007118695.1 Balneolaceae bacterium
ACTTCCGTTACATCCCGGGTGATCCAGTCTTCCGGGCCCGTCAGTAGCACTTCAAAGGCTGACGCGTCAAGTTTGCGAAGCTTTGTCGCCGGCTCATCGGCCAGGGATATTTCAAGCCTGATCGTCCTGACCCCTTCATTCAGAATCAATTCCGGCGATTGTATGCCAAAGCCGATGGCCGCCGATGCTTTTTCCAGTTCCTGGTGTCCGAACGGGTGCCATCCCTCGCCTTCCTCCAGCGGTTTGCCGAAACCGTCCGAACTGTTGGCAGCCGGGTAGGCATGAATCGTACTATCCCCGGTTTTCGGATTCAGCACCGCTTTGAAACGGCTGATCGAGGCATGGCCCAGGAAAGTTTCACGGTCGGTCGTATAATGAATTTCATCACCCTGTTTATCCTTCCCTGCCAGCAGTGCGATATCCTTTGCTAACCGGTATTGCCGGATATTTTTCGCAAGTTCGAAGAAAACGAATACCTTATCAGGCCTTGACTGCTTTTTACGCTGAGCCAGAATGTTTTGGTAGAAAAACCGAAGATGGGACGAAGTCAGTTCGTTGAGTCGCTGTTGCGGGTATTTGTACAATTTAAAAAACGCTATCAAAAGCCCCAGTTGCGGCGGGCATTCCCCGGTTTCCTCCCCGGAACGCTGCCGTACATACGCTGCTCCATCCTGCAAAAACGGAACCCAGTTACCGTCTTCTTTAACTGGCGATGACTCATGGTACGCAAGCACTTCGGCAAACTGTATCGCTTCCCTGAACAGATCCTGAACAGACCGGCCGTCAAGGCTGAACGATCCGGGGTCCAGGGGGGGAGGCATCCGTTCTTTCTGGCTGGTTCCTTTACTCATAGATTGTATATTTGTACTTCATATTGACCAGTCGTACTTCGGTGCTTTTTTTTACTGGTTCGTATGGCAAAGAAACTAGTAACGATGGAGAAATGCACTGGGTTTTTCATATATCTTAAGTCAGCTGCTGTTGTTTCAGTTTATTCTAACGTAATTACAATTTCTTGAGCTTTTAGAGTTCTGGTTGATTCATTGTCCATTTCATTTGAAGAACTAATTATGGAAAAAAGTAATTCTAACTTATATGTGCCGGGTTGTAATGACATTAATTGATTATTCTCCGAATTTACATATTCAGAAATCTGGAGATTAAATATTATTCTATCCTTATTATCAAAATCAATTGTTGATGAATTAACAACCTCATCCAAATCAAGTGATTCTCCATTTTTATAGATACCTAATAATTTAAAATTAAAATCATCATCAACTTGAATAGGTGCTTTTCGATTAATCAATGGGATGGGCGCTTTTCGATCAATTTTCAGATACTCCCCACTTAATTTTATCAAGTACTGGAAATAGTAGAGTGGATTGTGAATTGATGAAGTTTCTTTCCCGTAATAAGCTATCTCAAATTCGAAATTAACCCCATCCGAAGAATACTGTTGAATATGAGAATATCTAATTAGCGCTTCATAGGCACTTAATTTGTTGTTTGAAGTGGTATTTTTATCAACGTCAAAAAATTTCACTTCGTTAATTTCGGGATGTTGCGATTTCATATTCTCATGTTGAGTTTTATTATCATTGTCATGACAAATGCATGTAAGAATTGTGGCCATAATACAGAGAATTACACATAGCTTATATTTTTTTAAAACACACATTTTAAGGACAAAGAGGAGGACAAGCAGGCCAGCCATTTGCTCTTGCATGAGCACAAATTCTGCTTATCATGGGATCAACAATTTCATGTTCTGCGGTATCTGTTGGTCCTCCTGCTGCATGATCTCCAGTGACAAGAACCAGTACTCTGGCCAGCCAATTCGCTTGTGCTGCTGTTAAAGCCGCAGCGAAGTCTGGGTTTATTCGAATAAACAATTCTGCAACAGCAGTGTGGTTTACAAGGATTGAACGGGGAACAGTAATACCTTCAATAGCTGTTTCAAGTGGGTCAATGACAGAATCATGAATTAAAGCTTCTCTAAATCGTGAAGAATGAACCCGTTCATGTGCAAGCACTGCAGAAACCATAAACCAATCCGATGCGGCTCTTGTAAGAGCATTTAAGTCATTAATCTGATCGCAATAATTTGCATCAGTAGTATTACCTCCAGGGCCGGTAACCTCCGTCACTCCTGGTAATAGTCGGGTTTGTATAGAATAATTCCCAATTACTTCAGTCAATACCGGCTGCCAGATTCCTCCATTATCAAATACATCAATTCCAACTTGTACATTTTCGGGGAAGGTAAATCCCCAGACATCTGGATCTAATGGAATTGATGGTGGGGCTCCAGGCTGGACTATGGCATTAGCAACATCAAAAGGTTCATTTGCTGTAACAGGTCTGTCAGGTGGCGCTACTTCTTCGTTACGGTCCCGCCTATCGAGAAAATCAATGGTGCGAAAACCAACTACTCCATCAACACCCAAACCAACATCTACTTGGAAGGCTTCAACTGCCCTTCTTGTTTCATCTCCAAATATTCCATCTGCTCCAAAATTAGGTAAAGGATAATTTAGTGCTACTAAAGCTTCTTGAATTAATCTAACATGAGCGCCGTTTCTGTTATTTCTTACAGACACCTTTCTTAGGTTATTAAAAACAGCTTCCAAAACAGCGTTTCCGGAAAACCTGCTATCTGCTGGTAAGTTGCGCCGATTACCGTTGGTTCTTTGAATTATTTGTGTTTTCCCTGCTCTTTTTTGTTGAATAGTGTGTGTCAATTCATGTGCTAATAAATGTTTCCCTTGTTTAGAATGAGGATTATATTCACCTTTATTGAAAAAGATGTGATTTTTATATGTAAAGGCTTTAGCTCCGAGTTCACGATTCATCTGCACTGAAGCGGGACCAGTGTGGATATTGACGCTGCTGAAATCCGCCCCTATTTTACTTTCCATTTCGCGTTGAATGCCCAATTCAAGAGGTCTTCCGCCACCCTTTGCCGAATGAATCCGGTTTGCAAGATCCGGCGAAGCGGTTTGAATACCATCCCCGGAGCGATGTATCTCCGGTTTCCGCCTGATCTTTTCTTCACGTTCACAATACTCACATTTCATTTGTACCGAAGGCGCCATCTGCACCATCTCTTCTTCTTCGCCTGCCGGTTCCATTTGGATCATCTCCTCCTCTTCACCGGCCGCCTCCATCTGAATGGCTTCCTCTTCGTCCATCGTCTCCATTTGCACAACCTCCTCTTCTTCTGCCGGCTGCATCTGAATGGCTTCCTCTTCGTCCATCGAGGGCTGCATCATCACTCTTTGGGCAACCGCATCCGCCTCCTGCTCATACTTGTCGCCGGGCTTGCCCACCTCCAGGTCAGTCTGGATTACGGTCCGCTTCCGAACCCGGGAAGACCCGGAATCGGACGCTTTTTGTATGTGTGCAGGCGAATGCATAACAGTCCTCAAATCGTCCTTCGGTTTTTGTGAAATTCTCTATTTATTCCGGACATCGTATTGACCAGTCGTACTTCCGTGCTTATTCTTTTCAGCGTATTGATCAGGTAGTGTCGAATCACGAGCCAGTTGTGGGCATTTTGCATGCTGTTCCGGTTGCCATCATTTTCTTCAAATGATGGGCTGTAAAAAGCGAGTACAACAGCTAATTCCTG
>SKRC01000126.1 GCA_007118695.1 Balneolaceae bacterium
GGATCTTTTTGCGTGATCGAATAAACGGGTACTTCAATTTGGGAGGCAAGAGTTTTTAACTGGTCAATCGCGGCGGGCCGGTAAACATCAGCGGCTGCAAGTAAAGGGTTTCGGTTATTTTCCTTTTTCAGATAAAGGGCGAGCTTGCCGGCAAAAGTCGTTTTGCCCGATCCCTGAAGGCCGGCAATCAGGATAACCGTGGGCGGTGTTTGGGCAACAGCAATATCGGATCGTTCACCGCCCAGTACATCACAAAGCTGATCATAGACAATTTTGGTGAACTGCTGACCGGGATTGACGCTTGTTATGACATCTTCACCCATTGCCTGTTCTTTCACCTTGTTGGTGATCGATTTGGCAACCTCAAAGTTGACATCGGCATCCAGCAAAGCACGGCGTATCTCTCTCACAGTCTCAGCGATATTTACATCACTGATCTTCGACTGGCCCTTCAGGGTCTGTACGGCTGATTCCAGTTTTGATGAGAGATCTTCAAACATGATTGAATTCGGTCATTTAATTTTCACAAGTCGCAAAGTCTCGAAAAATACGGACATTAGTTTGTCTTATCAACAACCAATGTGGATAAAATGAATCTGCCCGGCTTTCAGGAAAAACAAAATAGCGGTGCTGCCTAACAATCACGCCCGAAACATAGAAGATCTCATCCATGATAGTGAACATGCGGTGCAGGAGAAAGTACTGAATCTCTTCGGCTAATCTCATGTAACAGCATTTACAAATCCTTTAGCAGCCGGATGAATCGAGGCGATTCTTCAAGTGCGACGATGTTTTCCAGAGAAATCAAACGGGGTCATGCGGAAACATGAAGGAGAGGGGAACAAAATATCAACAATAGAAATAGAAGAGGCTGTGTTCAGTGATGAATAAAAAATACACTCCATTTCAACAATCCCCTTAATTATCCTTAATTAAATACCCCCATTTAAAAAATGAGACTAGCCAAACGTATATCCATCTTACTAATTGTCGCCGGCTGGTTAACCGCCGGTTGCGGCAGTACGAACCCTCCATTGCAACAGCTTGCTGAAACAGAAACCATTATCAGCCAGGCTCAGCAGATTGGGGCAAATGACTATGCACCGCTCGACATACGGGAAGCAAGGCTGAAACTTGAACAGGCAAGGGATGCGATGAATGAAGGGGAGTATGAAAAAGCCTCCATGCTGGCAGAACAGGCTAAAGCTGACGCGGAGCTGGCTCAAATAAAAACACTGTCAGGGAAAGCCCAGCTTGCTGTAAATGAGCTGAATGAAAGCATCCGGATTCTAAAAGAAGAAGTCCTGGAAAGAAGAAACAACCGATCTGAAAATTGAAAATCAATACAGGGAACCTTATGAGTAAACTTGCTACATATTATCCACTTGTCATAGCATTATTTTTGGCCTCTTGTGGAGGTCCTCCGGCAGATAATCCATTATTGGAGACCGCCCGTTCGGAATATCAAACAGCTGAAAGGGATGAAGATATCGTCAGATTTGCACCGGTTGCACTGAAAGAGGCTGAGGAAGAACTATTAAAAGGAATAGCCCTTTGGGAGTCAAAAGCCGATAAGGTTCATGTCGATCATCATGCCTACCTTGCCAAACAGAGGACAGCCATTGCCAGGGAAACCGCCAAATTGAATGCTGCTCAAAATGCCATTGAGAGAGCCGGCAGCGAGCGGCAGCAGGTTCTCATTGATGTGAGAAGGCTTGAAGCCGACTGGGCTCTTGATGAAGCCCGCCGTGAGAGGGTGAGAGCGGAAGAGGCCCGCAACAGGGCTGAAGAGCTGGCAAGAAGAGTCGATGAACTGGAAGCGGAAAGAACAGAAAGAGGATTGGTTCTTACGCTGGGTGACGTGCTTTTTGATTTTAATGAAACCACCCTGAAGCCCGGCGGCATCCGGGCGGTCAATGAGTTGGCCCGGTTTATGCAGGAGTACCAGGAACGTAAAGTATTGATTGAAGGCTATACAGACAGTATAGGTTCTGATGAGTATAATTTGCAGTTATCTGAAAGGAGAGCCGCATCAGTAAGAGAGGCGCTGCTTGAGCGGGGCATCAGCAGGGACCGGATCCGGATAGTCGGCTATGGAAAGCAGTACCCGGTTGCCTCCAATGCATCCGAATCGGGTCGGCAGCAAAACCGCAGGGTGGAAGTCGTCATATCAGACAGGGAAGGAATCATCCAGGAGCGGGATTGACTTGCTTCTGACATTCGCCGACAGGGCCTGGCCCAGGGAACCTGAACAGGCCCTCCTGAGGCGGATCCGGAGTATGCGGAAATGAATCGTTCGGGGTTAACCCGTGTCGCCTGATGAGGAGGAGCTCATCGGCCAGGTCAGCCCGCCGGGGCACACTTGTTTGTATATACAAACAACCGCTGGCAAGCTTGTTGCTTATGTTCAGAGGTTCACCGCCAAATGCGTGAGATGTTTTGTGATGATACGGTTTGGTACCGATTCAATCCACTTCAGGCATCAACTGCAGGGAATTTTGCCGTATATACACTGAGAAGGCCGAAGCCGGGATCATCAAACCGGTGTCAAATTTGGGAGAAAATCAGACCGAATTTAATCTCATTTGTTTATTCATGATCCATATTTATTATCTTCGGTTGAAATGTTCAATCTGAAAAATGGAAAATACAGCAATGGCTGACTCTAAAGGATATGGATTACTTAAAGGTAAAAAAGGAATTATTTTCGGCGCACTCGATGAAAGATCCATCGCATGGCGTATAGCGCTGGCATGTAAACGGGAAGGGGCTGAATTTGCCCTTTCCAATGCCCCGATCGCCCTCAGGCTCGGACAGCTTGATGCACTGGCGGAAGAGACCGGTGCCAAAATATTTCCGTGCGATGTGTCTGACAACGACGATGTGGCCAAGATGATGGCTGACGTGAAGAGTGAATATGGAAGCATTGACTTTATTCTGCACGCCATTGGGATGTCGCCCAACATTCGTAAAAAAGTGGAATACGGGGAATTGAATTATCACTTCTTCAACCAGACGCTGGATATTTCTGCGATTTCCCTCCATAAAGTGATCCATTATGCCGACAAGGCCGGGATTCTGAATGACGGAGCCAGCATTGTGGCTCTCACCTTCATCGGTGCGCAGAGAATATTCTCCAAATATTCCGATATGAACGACGCCAAGGCGCTGCTTGAAAGCATTGCCCGTAATTACGGGAGCCGGCTGGCCGACAGGGGAATTCGGGTCAACACCATCTCGCAGGCTCCCACCAAAACCTCGGCAGGTGCGGGAATAACGGGATTTGACGCTCTCTATACCTATGCCGATAAAATCGCTCCACTGGGCAATCCGGATGCCGACGAATGCGCCGACTATTGCGTTACCATTTTTTCGGACCTGACGAGAAAGGTTACCATGCAGAATCTCTTTCACGATGGTGGGTTTGCAACAGCCGGTATTTCCGAGGAGATGATCTTTGCCCTGACCAAAATTTATGGCGAAGAAGGCGAAGATTAATCCCGGAGTACCAGATGATGGGGAGGCCGTACCGGAACAAATAAAATTCTGTTCCCTCGCCGGATTTCTTATTTTAAGGCAGATAACCGGA
>SKRC01000038.1 GCA_007118695.1 Balneolaceae bacterium
ACCATACCCGTTTTTCTCCGACATATCAATCACCGTATCAGCCAGCCCTCCAGTTGACCGCACAACCGGTACGGTTCCATAACGCATGGCATACATCTGGTTCAGACCGCACGGCTCCACCCTTGAAGGCATCAGCAGATAGTCGGCTCCGGCATAGATGATATGCGCAAGTTTCTCATTATACTCCAATCGGGTATCAAAATAACCGACATATTTTCCCCGGAGCTGATTAAATATTTTGTGCAGGGCAGGGTCTCCCGTACCAAGGATCAAAACATTTAAATCCAGGGATTCTGCCATCGCCTGTTTGATCAATTCCGGCAGCAAGTCGGCTCCCTTTTCCCTGACAAGCCTGCCTATGAAAGCAAATAGCGGTTTCTCCAGATCAAGCTCAAACTCCTTGCAAAGGTATTCCTTATTGGCTCTTTTGCCGGTTTTGCGGCCCCGTAAGCTGTAATTCTTTTCCAGGTATGGATCCGTTTCAGGATCCCATACCTCTACATCTATCCCATTGATCAGGCCAACGGTTTTATGCGATTCATGCCTTAACAAAATTTCCAAACCATGGCAATATTCCATCAATTCCTGCAAATATCCTTCCGATACGGTGGTCACGCGCCAGGCACATTTGATCCCTGCCGCCAGGGCATTAAGGCTGCCATTCCAGTCAAGCAATCCGATCTCACTCAGATTAAATGCCGGAAGATTGGTATAGTGATACCGGTCGTATCTTCCCTGGTATTCACCATTGTGGATGGTTACGACCGAAGGTATCTCAGCCAGCTTATCATAGCGGTAGCACTGCTGCATCATGAATGGCACCAAGGAAGTGTGATGATCGTGGCAGTGCACCACATCAGGCAGCTCTTTCAGCTGAACGATCCATTCAAGGGCGGCAATCTGAAAACTGAAAAAACGGTCCCGCTCGTCCCAGTATGCATGCCCCGACCATGGGTCGATATAGATCCCTTCCCGGTCGAATTTACCGGGGATATCCAGAAGAAAAAGCGGAAAACCGAGATCATGACCTTTAACCTTTTCGATTGAAAAAGCAAACTTGGTTGAGCCATAAGGTGCGTTTCCTTTAAATATAATTTCTGTTTTCTGTTCGTTAATCCAATCCGTTTTGTATTTTGGCAGAATAACAGAAGCCTGATGGCTTTTTCGGTTCAGGTATTTTGGAAGTGCCCCTACAACATCCCCCAGCCCTCCGGCCTTCGCCGCCGGATAACACTCAGCACTGATATGAATTATCTTCATCATCTTTTATTGTAACAATGTGGATATAAATCACGTATTGGTGGAATCATTGTATATGGAAGTAAACAAAGTTTTCGGTTAACAAAAAAATTTGATAAGAAACTCTATTTCCGCATCTTAGGGCAAAATTTTTTCCTATGACAGTCATTGACGTACAGAATGTAAGCAAATCGTTCGGGAAGACAGAAGCGGTAAAAAATGTGCATTTCCAGGCTTCCCCGGGTAAAATTTTCGGGTTGCTCGGGCCAAATGGCGCAGGCAAAACCACTACGCTCCGGATCATCAATTACATTATTTCACCGGATTCCGGGAAAGTGCTTATCAATGGAAAACAGGCAAGCCCTGAAACCCAAAAATGGATCGGGTACCTGCCGGAAGAGCGTGGCCTGTACAAAAAAATGAAGGTGGGAGAGCAGCTCCTTTACCTGGCTCAGCTGAAAGGGCTGAGCGCGGGGGAATCCCGGAAACGAATCCGCTACTGGCTCGACAGGTTCGGGGCACTCGACTGGCACTCCAAACAGGTGGGCGAGCTTTCCAAAGGGATGAGCCAAAAAATTCAGTTCATTGCCACTATTGTCCACGAACCCGATATCTATATTTTTGATGAACCGTTCAGCGGCCTCGACCCGATTAACAGTGAGCTGTTGAAAGAAATTATCCTTGAGCTGAAAGACCAGGGAAAGGCGATCCTGTTCTCCACTCACCGGATGGAACAGGTGGAGCAGATGTGCGATGATATCTGCCTGTTTAATAACGGGCGGGCGGTATTGACCGGCAACCTGCGGGAGATAAAGAAAAGACACGGCAAGAATACGGTTCTGCTGGAATTCCAGGGCGACAGCTCCTTTATTGACAAACTGGAAGGGGTGAGAATCAACAATCGATCGACCAATTTTGCCGAAATCCGTATCATGAATGGTATGGATTCGCAAGCGATTCTAAAAAAGGCCCTCGACCATGCGGAAGTACAGAAGTTTGAACTTGTAGAGCCATCATTAACAGAGATCTTTATCACTACGGTGGGTGAAGACAATATCAACCCAAAGGAACTGGTATAAATGCACTGGAATCAGATTTACCTTGTACTCAAGCGGGAGTACCTGACGCGGGTTAAGAGCAAAGTATTTATTATTTCCACCCTGCTGATCCCGCTTGGGTTTGTAGCATATATCGCCCTGATTATCGGTATTCAGTTTTGGGAGAGCGAACCCCGGCAGGATATCGCAATTCATGATCAAACCTCGGTACTCGTTGACCGGCTGATTGAACGAAATGAAGATCGTTATCAAAATCTGAGTGATGCTTCGATCGATTCGATTCGCACCCTGGTGCAAACAGGCCGAATGGATGGATATATCCTGCTCACTGAAGAACATGTTTCCGGCGATGCCACCCCGGAATTTATCTACACCGGCAGTTCCAGTATGGCGCTGCAAACAAGCATTCGCACCGAGCTCAGGGATGTGATCCGTGAAGAACGCCTGACCCGGGCGGAAGTGACCGAGGATGTTCGCAATATCTTTGATTCCACGGTCGCCCTGCATTCGCGAAAACTGACCGAAACCGGTGATGAAGAGGAAGATCATGCGGCTTTTTATTCTGCCCTGGGATTTATCCTCGGACTGATTATCTTTTTCTCCCTGTTCATGTATGGCACGATTATCATGAGAGGCGTAATTGAAGAAAAGTCCAACCGGATCATTGAGGTGATCGCCTCATCCATTCGACCCATAGAACTTTTAACGGGAAAGATCCTTGGAATTACATCCGTCGCCCTGACTCAATTCCTGATCTGGACCGGCTTGATATTTCTGATAGGCCTGGCAGCTTCTCCGCTGGCAATGATGCTGGCTGGTGATATTTCGGCGGATCCGGCTGCCGCACAAGCCGTCGGAGGCATTGACCCAGCGACTTTTGAGATCCCGGCGGTCCCGCCTTCTTTGATCATCCTGTTTTTTACCTTTTTTATACTTGGTTATTTTCTCTACAGTGCCCTGTTTGCCAGTGTCGGATCTGCCGTGGATTCCGAGTCGGATACCCAACAATTGATGATGCCTGTATTTATCCTGCTGTTTATCGGCTTTTTTCTGAATGTGGAGGTTGTTCAGAACCCCGACAGTGCTCTCTCCATATTCGGATCACTCTTTCCCTTTTTTGCCCCGATGAATATGATCACACGTGTGGCTATCAGCAGCGTTCCCTTTTGGCAGCTTGCAGTGTCCATCCTGCTGATGATCGCGACCATCACCGGCACCATGCTGCTGAGTGCCCGTATTTACAGAGTCGGCATCCTGCAATACGGAGGAAAAGCGGGTTTCAAGGATCTGCTCAAGTGGTTTCAACAGAGCTGAAACCCGGTTTCGCTACACCCTGGGTCCGGCATTGACTATCGCTTCGCTGCTGTCGGCTTCGAATTTTTCAAAGTTTTTGCTGAAGAGCCCGCCAAGTTTTTTGGCCTGATTGTCATATGCCCCGGGGTCATCCCAGGTTTCACGGGGCAGCAGTATATCGGCGGGAACATCCGGACATTCAACAGGTATTTCAAAACCGAAAACCTGGTCCTGTTGGGTTGATACCTTATCGAGTTTACCGGAGAGAATGGCATCTATAATCGCCCTGGTATTTTTCAGCTTAATCCGGCTTCCTGTTCCATACGCTCCACCGGTCAGGCCGGTGTTTACGAGCCACACTTTTGAACCGTGATTTCGAATTTTTTCCGCAAGCATTTCCGCATATTTACTGGGTGGCCAGACAAGAAACGCCGCACCGAAACAGGCTGAAAAGGTAGCCTCCGGTTCCGTGACGCCCATTTCCGTACCGGCGACTTTTGCCGTATATCCGCTGATAAAATGATACATTGCCTGCTCCGGAGTGAGTTTGCTCACAGGTGGAATCACGCCAAATGCATCATAAGTCAAAAAGATGATGTTCTTAGGGTGTCCGCCTTCGCATGGTATTTTTGCGTTTGAGATATGTTCGATGGGATAGGACGCCCGTGTATTTTGTGTAATGCTTACATCATCATAATCCACTTTCCGGGTCACAGGGTCATAGCCCACATTTTCCAAAACCGTCCCGAATTTGATCGCTTCATATATCTCGGGCTCATTTTCCGCTGTCAGATTAATGCACTTGGCATAACAACCCCCTTCAATATTAAAGACACCTTTTTTACTCCAGCAATGCTCATCATCGCCGATTAATCTGCGATGACTGTCAGCAGACAGGGTTGTTTTTCCGGTTCCGGAGAGTCCGAAAAACAGGGCCACGTCACCATCTTCCCCTTCATTTGCAGAGCAATGCATCGATAAGACATCTTGTTTTGGCATCAGGTAATTCATAACGGTGAAAACGCCTTTCTTCATCTCACCTGCATACTCTGTGCCCAGGATCACCATTTTATTCGTATCAAAATTGACATCAACGCTGGCATCAGACGTCATCCCTTCGGTGTATTTATTGGCCGGAAATTTACCGGCATTGTAAACCACAAAATCCGGATCACCAAAATTTTCAAGTTCTTCCTGTGTTGGCCGGATCAGCATATTGTGCATGAACAGGCCGTGATAAGGACGTTCGGCAATGATTCGCACCTTCAGCCGATACTCAGAATCCCATCCTGCAAAACCATCGATTACATAGATTTTATCGACTGTATTCAGGTAATCGGTCGCACGCTGGTGGTTGATATTAAACGTATGCTCGTCCAATGGAATGTTTATATTTCCCCACCAGATATCATTTTCCAGATTGGCTGTTTTTACCACCCGTTTATCGGCAGGACTTCGACCTGTTCGATTTCCAGACCGTACGATAAGAGCTCCGTTGTCGGAGATGACGGAGCCGGAATCGTATTTTATTGCTTCTTCATAAAACTTTCCTGCTGAAGGGTTCCTGATTATGTTTTTTACGTTAATTTCGTGTTTGGTTAAATCAAATTCTTGATGAATCATAAATAGCCCGGTTTGAAAGATGAATGATGGCAGTTGTCCTATTCAAAATCTGGATTATACACATGGTACATGAATTTCAGATAAACTATATATAATATATTCACGTATACAATCTCAGGTCCGCCGGAAGCCAAGGGAGTCCGCCACACACTTCGTTCCCCATAAACGGACATCAGCCGCTCGATATCAGAAGTGTTCCTGCTTTTCAGGATTCCGACAATTGCCGAAGGCGCCGAAGAATCCGGTCGTCGTACTCTTCGTAAAGCCTTTCTTCAATAATTTCATTCCGAGTGCCGGAAGAGAGAAATTGCAGGCCATCGAGAATGCGAAGCCTTATTCGCGGGTCACTGTCGGTTGAAAGCCGGGTAATTCTCCGCTCCCAGCGCTCTGCCGAACGATCGTAATCCAGCAGCAGATCCAATACCTGCACCCGGCTGCGATAGGGGTAGTTGTCTTCGATAAAATTGGCAGCCAGTGAGACAACCGCAGTCGTCTCGTCGGCTCTCGCCAATTCACGCAACATCAGTGGAGCCTGCTTCTCCACCCTTTCATCAGCCAGCAGCGACTCGGCAAAGGACTGAAACCGGTCAGCGTCGGTAATTCTGGCAAGCGACCGGATAGCCTGTTGCTGAACTTCTCCGGATCCTGGATTGAGTATGATATTTCGAAGCTGGCTGATCACCGTATCGTTGTTTTGATAATTTCCTAAAGCCTCAACAATCGCTTCTTGTATTTCCGGATCCCTGTCCGTACTGAATCTTTGCCGGAAAAGCTGATCTGTACCGGAAGCCCCATTCGTTACGGCTGCCAGTGTCCGGATCGCCTCAGCATACACTCCCGGGTTATCCTCCACATCTATGATATCGAGCAATGCCAGTTGAAGATCCGGATTATCAGCAAAACGGGTCAGGTTTCGGGCGGCATCAGCTCTGCTTTCAGGATCTTCATCATGCTGCAACTGATAGACCCAGAACATGAACGGTTTTTCCGGTTTTAACTTAACCCTGTCATCTTCCTCTACCGTCAACTTCAAATTTTCAATGGCGCGATTCACATTCAACACCACCTCATCACTGCTCCCGGTAAACGTAATTTCACGGCTTCTTTTGTCGTTCCTTGTAAACTCTTCTGCTATGACGGTAACCAGCTCATCAACGGACTCATTCTCGGCTGAAAATCTCAGCCGCACTCTGCTTTCTGCCTCATCATGATCGAATACAACGCGATACACAGGTACTGAAACTTCTTCTTCCCGTTCCGGCATTTCGGGAGCCGGTATTTCCATGAGGTTCCAGCCGGTTTTTTGATACAGAACGGATGCGAAATCATACCAATTGATCACTTCCGGCAAATCATTGATCAGGTCAGGCGCCGTTACATGAAGAACCCGTCGAAATTTTTCCGCTTCCGACTTTTCAATGAAGGTGTTCCATGCAATTCTCTGTTCTATGCTGAATTGATTGTAAATTCCGTCAAAACGAAATTCCGGGCGCACTGTACGCTTCTGTTTCAACGCTTTGAGCTCATCGGACTGGGAGTGAAGCCATGCCTGCATCAACATCAAAGCCGATGCATCCGCCCACTGCTCTTCCCGCAACTGCACCCCTAGCCACTGCCCGGTAACACCAAAAGCGATCTGGTCCGGCAAATTCTGCAACCCCTTGAATCCAAAAACGACCCCGGCGCCATAATTTTTGGTTTCCCAATTATCATCGTCCAGCACCACGAGGTGAAGAACTCTCGAAGGATAGCTGGTGCCCAGTGTCCTTTCGGCATGCCTGAATGCAATGAAAGCATCGTCCAGCAGATTCGCTTTCTGCTCATCACTCAACAACCCGCGCTCGGAGTGCAAGTAAATCTGATGGCGGCCTACAGTGGTTTGAGTCCGGTCGAAATTGCCAATGGCAAATCGAAGGGAGGAAAGAGGGATGTCGGACTCCGTATGGAATCTGAGCCTCTGCAAATCAACCGATTCAGCTGACGCTTCGCCGGGTACTCCGGTGATAACCGCATTTTTGCCACCGGGAAAAATCATGGCAATGTCAGTGGTCAGGCTGTTTCTGGGGTGATCCATTCCCGGAAGCCAGTGCCGGACCGTCCCGGGTAACCCGGACGACCAGATATTTCCATTATGATCTTCAAAAACACCAAATGAAGGGTTTGCCCTGTATTGAATGCGGAGGGTATGATCCGCCCCCTCTTCAGCATCACCCGGCAGCAGGACGATCATTTCATTGTCCCGCATGCGATACTCCAAAGGCTCTCCATCCCATTCCACAAGTTCAATGTCCATGCGAACGGCATCCAGTTTCAATGAATCGATGTCATCTCTCAGCAAGGTGAGCTGATAGACGGCATCCCCGCGGATCTCAGGCCCATCCGTCACCTGCAGTTCCAGTTGCAGGTGGGAATAATTGGCAACCAGCTCCGGAAACTCCTCAAAATCGATGCTTTGCCCATAAATGGCACTTGCCGGCAGCAAGGCCAGAAACAGTAACAGGGAAGAAAACTTTTTCATCATATCTGATTTCTTTTAAAAACATTCAAAACATTTTCCCGGATTCCGGGTGTACATGATATGGCATTACCCGACTTAATCGTTTCAACACCTTCGACGTCACTGAATGAACCTCCCGCTTCGGTTACCACCGGCAAAAGTGCCGCAGCATCCCATATACTCAGAATCGGATCAAACATCAGGTCTGCCCTGCCCGTGGCAACCATAAGATGGCCATAGGCATCCCCCCAGGTTCTGTGTATACGGGTTTTTTTAAGAAGTTCATCAAAAGTATCGGTAAAATGATACTTTTTCACATTCTCAACATCCGTAGATAAGAACGTTGCCTGGGCCAGATCATTGCAATTTCTTGTTTTACATTCGGAACCGTTCAGAAACGCCCCTGACCCGGCAGCAGCCGACACCATTTCATTCAGGGCCGGTGCATAGATGACCCCGGCTTTCGGCACTCCTTCAACCAAAATGCCAATCAATGTTGTATAGAACGGCACACCATGTATAAAGGACTGCGTCCCGTCGATCGGATCGATGACCCATACCACCTCCCTGCCTTCCCCATCTTCTCCGTATTCCTCACCAATGATGCCATGCTCCGGATATTTTCGTTTGATCTGATCGCGGATGATTTGTTCGGCTTCCCTGTCCGCATTCGTTACCGGTGACTGATCCTCCTTGAATTCAAGGTCAAATGATCGTTTAAAATAGTTCAAGGTAGAGCGGCCACCGGCCCTGGCAATTGCTTCGGCATCTTTTCGCAGCTTCAACAGGTATTTACCGGAATGTATATCAGTCATGATCGTTATGGATTAAACCTTTTTCAGAGCTTCAATGGTCTGCTGAAGATCTGTATCATTCACCTCAAAATGAAATGTTGCCCGGATGGTCTTCGGCCCGAACGGCACCATCCCGATCCCCTCATCCTTCAGCAGCTCCAGAATATCCGGAACATCCCGGTCAACTGCATCAAACAAAACAATATTGCTTTCAACGGATTGCGCATCGATGGAGTAAGATGGCAATTCTGCCAGGACCTCAGCCAGCTGTTTTGCCCGTCTGTGATCGCCGGCCAACATTTCCCAGTGATTCTCTACGGCATAGTCGGCAGCGGCCGCCAGCAACCCGGTCTGCCTCATACCGCCACCCCACATCTTGCGATATCTGCGCGCCATCTGAATATTTTTCCCGGTTGACAGTATCATGGAGCCGACCGGTGCCCCCAGCCCCTTGGAGAAACAGACCGACAGGGTGTCGGCAATCAAACCGAAAAATTCCGGCTTGATGCCGGTGGTGGTGATAGCATTCCAGATTCGCGCCCCATCCAGGTGCACCATCAGTGAGTGCTTGTCGGCAATGTCCCGGATCGCATTCAGCTCGCTTTCCGAATAGCAGGCGCCTCCGCCTTTGTTGGTGGTGTTTTCCACCGCAATGACCCGGCTTCGCGGATCCCAATCGTTTGCCGGCCGTAAAGCTTGCTCAATCAGCCCGGGTGGCAGCTTGCCCCGGGTGCCCTGCAGCGGCCGCAACTGAACAGAGGAAAGATGAGAGGCCGCACCGGTTTCGTAATTAAAAATATGCCCCAATTCATCGATGATCACTTCATCGCCGGGCCGGGTCAATACTTTTATGCAGAGCTGATTACCCATCGTACCGCTCGGAACGAACAGGGCGGCTTCCATGCCGAACATCCGGGCCATCTTATCTTCAAATGCGTTCATGGTCGGATCTTCAGCAAAAACATCATCCCCAACCTCTGCCTTCATCATCGCTTCGAGCATTCCAGCAGTCGGTTTCGTTACGGTATCACTTCGTAAATCAATCAAGGTATCAATCGGTCTGTTTTGTTTTTTCTGATTTGATGGGCCACCCTTTCGGTATGTGGCTGATGATCCATCAGGGTAACAAAAAGTTTCAAAAAATCCATGCAGGTGGATCAGTCATGCAAATAGAACCCGATACCTGTCTTATCACCCAATTTCCCGGCATCCACCATTTTTACCAGAAGCGGACACGCCCGGTATTTGGGATCCTTGAATCCCTCGTAGAGAACATTCAAAATATTCAGGCAGACATCCAGGCCGATGAAATCGGCCAGGCGCAGCGGACCCATCGGGTGAGCCATGCCCAATTTCATTACCTGATCGATATGCTCCGGCGTCCCGATCCCCTCATAGACACAATAGATCGCTTCGTTGATCATCGGCATCAAAACCCGGTTAGATACAAAACCCGGAGAGTCGTTTACGGGAATCGGTACTTTGCCCAGTTTTTTGGAGGTTTTTTCAATTTTTTCGGTCACATCCGGATCTGTTTCCAGGCCGTTAACAATTTCCACCAGTTTCATTACCGGCACCGGATTAAAAAAGTGCATCCCGATAAACTTCTCTGCCCGGTCGGTGACAGCAGCCAGTTTGGTAATTGAGATGGAAGAGGTATTGGTTGCAATGATCGTACGCTCCGGCGCTGTCTTGTCGATTTCAATAAATACCTGCTTTTTGAGAGGGAAATTTTCAGGCACCGCTTCAACCACCAGGTCCGCTTCCTTCACCGATTCGGTTAAATCCAGGGACGGGCGGATATTCTCAAGGGTCCTGGATTTCTGCTCCTCACTGATCTTCTCCCTGGAAACCATTCTGTCGAGGTTTTTTTCGATGGTGCTGACGGCCCGGTCCAGCAACTCCTGTTTGGTTTCCACCAGGTCAACATCAAATCCACTCATGGCAAACACATGGGCGATCCCATTCCCCATGGTTCCTCCTCCAACGACCGCTACCTTTTTAATTTCACTCATAATGTCTGCTGTTTAATTGTTTTGAGAGTATGTATTTTGTTTTGATTTTTCAATTATTCATTCCACTACAATTATCTTTCCAAGGTAAGGTCTGTAAAAATCATCTATCATGAAAACAACCATCCGTGTTGTCGTTTTTTTTCTGGTACTTTTTGTCAGTGTGTCGGCGCTGGCTGTTTACTGGACTTTTTACAAACCGCTCCCGAATTATTCGGCAACCATAAGCCTTCCCGGCCTTGAATCGGGTGTGGAGATTCACTGGGACCCTTTTGGAGTGCCACATGTTTACGCCGACAATGAATCCGATCTGTATTACGCTGTCGGGTACCTGCATGCCCAGGACCGCCTGTGGCAAATGACGCTATCCCAGATTACGGCAGAGGGCCGGTTTGCTGAATTTTTCGGTGAAGAACTTGTTGAGTTCGACAAATACCAGAGAACCCTCGGTTTTTGGGAGACGGCCAAACAAATTGAACAGGAAGCGCCGGCAGAGATTCTGCGTGTACTGGAGAATTATTCCAGGGGGGTGAACGATTTTGTTCAGAAAAACAGAAGAAGCCTTCCCATCGAATTCACCCTTCTCAATATGGACCCGATTGAATGGACTCCCACCCACTCTTTTGCACTCTCAAGACTGATGGCCTGGGAAATGAATATCAGCTGGTGGAGTGAACTAACCTACGCTTATCTGGCCGAGGAATTGCCATCGGCTATCATGCATGAACTGTTTCCTGTTTACAGTGACAACGATCCTACAATGATGGACGAGCAGATGTCACAGCAATTTGCTGCATCCATGATGCCCATGATAGATACGGAATTCAGCATCAGGGACTATTCCCAAAGAAACGGGACAGCAGTGGGAAGCAATGCCTGGGCAGTCGATGGCAGCCGCACGATGTCTGGCTACCCGCTGCTTGCCGGCGACCCGCACATGGGTTTATCAATGCCGGGATATTGGTATGAGGTTCATCTTTCCCTGGATGGAAAAAATCTCTCGGGAGGTACCATACCCGGTGCTCCGGTTATTATCGTCGGCCAGAATGATGAATTTGCCTGGTCGATGACAAATATGATGGCAGACGATACCGACTTTTTCATCGAAGCTGTCGACCCGGACAACGCCAATCGTTATATGGTCGACAGCCTGGATGGATCGGCCGTTTATGAATCTTTTGACTGGCATGAGAGTATACTCAGGATACGGGACAAAGATGACCGTATATTCAGGGCCCGAAAAACCAAACACGGGCCGGTGATTTCCGACATTTATCCCAATGAGGAGTTAATCGGTGACTATAAGATTTCCCTGGCCTGGACCGGCCATGAGATCAGCCAGGAAACCTGGTCGCTGTACAAAATCAATTGGGCTGAAAACATGGAAGATTTCAGGTCAGCCCTGGAGCACTTCAAATCACCCGGACAAAACTTCACCTATGCCGACCGTGCAGGCAATATAGCCATCTTCAGTGCTGCAGGTTTACCGGTCCGCGATTATAATCCCCTTTTATTCAGGAGAGGATGGGATCCTTCCTACGACTGGCAGGGATGGATCCCATTCGAAGAACTCCCGCATATCATCAACCCGGAGCAGGGATATGTGGCCAATGCAAACAACAAACTGCACACCGACAGCTATCCTCATTATATTGCAACCTTTTGGGAGCCTCCCTCACGAATAGAACGCATTGAGGAGTTTTTCATCGAGCACGACACCCTGAATGTGGAACAGTTTCAGGATATGCAGCTCGACAGCTATTCCGTTCATGCCCGGGAAGTGATCGAACACATATTGCCGGTTCTGAGATTTGCCGACGAACCCTACGATTTTTCCCAAATCGCCCCCTATCTTGAAAACTGGGACTTCAGATATGAACCGGAATCGACTGCGGCTACCATCCTGGATACGTTCTTTATGAAATTCACACGCAACACGCTGCTTGACGAGTTGGGAGAAGCCGCATTCGAAAATTTCATCCGCCTTGAAAGTGTTCCGGTACGGGTCATGAACAGACTACTGGAAGAAGACAGTTTTCTGTTTAATAATACCCAAACGGAGACGACAGAATCCAGGGAGGATATTATTATCCAGAGTATGCAGGATGCCGTCGATTGGCTGACCGACCGTTATGGGGAAGAACCCTTTCAATGGCGCTGGGAGTCGGTCCATACTCTTACACTGAAACCGCCATTATTCTCGCAAGCCAGTGAAGCAGAAGGGGCATCAACCGCGTTGCGAATGATCGTGAATAACCTGATGAGCAAAGGCCCCTATGCCGTTCCCGGCCACGGGATGAGCTTGAATAGCGGGCAGTATAGCTGGCTGGACCCCTTTGAAATGAATCTGG
>SKRC01000197.1 GCA_007118695.1 Balneolaceae bacterium
ATTTTTACTTTTTTGGTTAGAGATTGCTTCCCGAGTTCTGGTTGGCCACTTCCACTTCGATATACATAAATACTTTGTCTATATTTTTTGATCTTAATCAATTAGGAAAAATAGCACCTTAATAATTGTATAAAATTCAAGTTCCAATATAATGACTCGCGTTAAATTTTATCTCCAGTGAATAACCAATTAAACACACAAATCGAAATCAAAGATATGCAGGATCCCGTCATTTTCTTTGATGGGGTTTGTAATCTCTGCAATGCGAGTATAAACTATGTGATAGATCACGATCCAAAAGGATATTTTAAATTGTGCGCAATACAGTCTGAAAAAGGAGAGGATTTTCTAAAAAACTATAATCTTACCCCTAAAGAGGTTAAAACAGTTATTCTTTTTGAAAATAACCGGTTATATACCCGGTCAGTCGCTGCACTAAAAATAGCAAAACGGTTAAAAGGCCCGGTCAAACTGACCTGGATATTTATCCTTGTCCCCCGTTTTTTAAGGGATCCTGTGTACAACTACATCGCACGCAACAGATACAGATGGTTCGGAAAAAGAGAGCAGTGCCGTGTTCCGACCCCGGAAATCCGGAACAGATTTATTTAAAAAATACCATGCTGGAGTACGGTTTTTCCCGGCATGCGGCAAGTCGGGAATGCCAGTTTCCGGTATGGATTTCAAGTTTGTGTCCGTCAGGATCGAGGAAGTAAAGCGAATCCCCTTCGCTACGGTTTTCCTGCCACTGCCTTGTACCTGATCTGAGGATCCGTTCCGACAAGCGTTGGAAATCCATTTCAGATACCGTGAAAGCGGTGTGGGTGTATTCATCAAGCGGCCCGGTTCTTGTTTCGGGGTCAAGGGTCAGACAGATCCATGATTTTCCTGCCAGCAGGTAAGCGCCTTTGTCCCACCGGGCCAGAGGCCGGAAACCAAGCACATCCGTGTAGAATGTAATCGATTCGTCCAGATTCCTCACAGCAAGAGTGATATGATTAATTCCCTGAATCATGAATTCCTCTCGTAACGTCTTTTTGATCTGGTTACTAAAAAATTGATCAATAAAGATGCTTTATTTCTTGCCGAAAATCTTGTAAAAAATATCAGTGTGGTTCATAGTGGATTGATGTATTGGTTGATCAATCATACATTTTATAGCTGTGGCGACCCTGGTCGTTTGCCTTCCGGGCACAGCTATATACGGCCAACAAACTGAAACGATAAATGAAGAAAATCAAACCATGTCGGATCCATAGCAAACAATAATTACAGCATGATGCCTGCAAACCCTTATGTAATCAAGCAACTTAGACCCGAGAATCTTGTCTTGATGAAAGGGTTGTTAAATACCTTCGGAGAAGCTTTTGACAAGCTGGAAACCGCAAGCGGGGCCCTCTTGTTTCTTGACTATATGAAGGAGCATCCTGAAGAAATACGGCGATATGAAGAGCTCAAGCACCGGCTTATGGAACAACACACGACATACCGGGACAGCTACACCCGGGGAAAGAAGAACTATATTGAAAAGATTATTGCCCGGGCTAAATCATGATGCAGTTTTAATTCTATCAAAGGATTATGCCGGTGATCCACTTATCATTATAAACACCAGAACCCAATCCATTTGGAGGTCGAAAATGAACCAACCGTACAAACCCGAATCCTACAATTCAGTATCCCCTTATTTTGTAGTGAACGGAGCCCAGCAAATGGTTGACTTGTTAAAAAAGCTTTTCGATGCAAAAGAAAAACGACGTTATGATATGCTTGACGGGACGATCATGCACACTGAAGTTCAGGTTGATGATTCAATCATAATGATCGGGGAAGCATCCGAACAATTTCCGGCAAACACTCATATGATGCATGTGTATGTTCCAAATGCAGATATGATTTTTGAAAAAGCCCTGAGCCTGAATTGTGAATCTGTTGAACCGCCAAAAGAAAGAGATGGCGATCCTGACTTGCGTGGTACGTTTAAAGACTTTGCCGGAAATACCTGGTCTGTTGCAACTCAATTGTGATTGTCCAAGGTTCTGTAAACCTGGAGCAAAAACTTAAAGCTGATTATCATTCCTTAATCGGGTTTACCAGATATAATCGATAACAGGAGGTTCTGATCCTGCTTTCCGGATGATCCGGGCAATTTGTCCTCTGTGATGTTGCCCATGAAGGGCTACGTGTATGATTAATTCGGAAATATCGTTGTGATAAGTCGTGCCTTTACTGTTCTTATACTTTACCGTACCCGACAATTGTTCTTCAGAATGTGAGTTGGGTATCCGTCCCGCTTTCACCAGTCGATGCCGCCAATCAGTTCTTTTACCCGAAAGCCGAGTTTAAGCATCATTAGAACCTTTTTGGGACACCAGATTGTAATATAGTGCCGTACCAGATATTAGGCCATGAAAAACACTTTATCTTTAATTTTGTGTTTTCATAAATAATATATATTAGTGATATCTCTGCTTTATTTCAATGATTGCTATGGAATACAATGAGTACAAGCCGCATCCTCTTTTGTCTGATTATATCGAGTGTTACTGGAGTGCATATGCCGAGCGCCCACCATTCCGGGAGCAGGAATCCCTGATACCGGACGGCACAATTGAGCTTATGTTCAATTTCGGGGATGATTACTCACAGGTGATCAACGAAGAGAAAAAATTGATCAAGGGATCGCATGTGATCGGCATTCGCCAAGAAGCTCTGCGAATTTCACAGACATCGAAGCAGGATTTTTTCTGCATCCGGTTTCGGCCGGGTGGTATGTTTCCTTTTTTCGGGATTCCGGCCCACCGCTTTGCCAATGGATTTTACACCCTTGAGGAACTGATCGGCCCCGAATATAAAGCTGTCGAAGAGAAGCTTTTTCATGCCCGCGACAACTACAGAAGGGTAAAAATCATTGAAGAGTATCTTTTCAAAAAGTTCACGAACCGATTGGAGGACCACCGGTTTGTTATACAATGCCTTGATGTCCTGGATCAACCGGGGACTGTACAGATACAGGGCCTGGCAAATAAGTTCAATACCAACTACAAAACTATCGAACGAAAGTTTGCTAAAGTGGTTGGCCTCACGCCATCCCATTTTCTGAAGATAAGGCGTTTCAACAGGGCCCTGTTTACCATCTATTCGCTCAAATACAAAACACTCACCGAAGTTGCCCTCGACAGCGGATATTACGACCAGCCACACTTCAACCGGGAGTTCAGGCAGCTCACCGGCCTCAGTCCCGGTGAATTTTTAAAAGAACAGTTCAAGATCGTTGAGGTGATTCAGCCGGCTCTCGCCGGCAGATTGTCGAATTCGTACAAGCTGTAATTTCGGTGCTGTTCTAAATTATGTCTTCGAACAGAAACAAGAACCCAACAGGCAAGGTGATTCCATCATGACTATGAAACTGGTACCCTATATCAGCTTCCAGGGCAACTGTGAGGAAGCCCTTGGATTCTACAAGGCCATTTTTAACGGAAAGGTGACTATTGAGCAACGCTACGACGTACCCGAATTACAGGCACCGGAGGAATACCGGGATAAGGTTTTGCACGCCTCCCTGCAATTTGGTGAAAACATTCTTTTGGCATGCGATACATTTCCAGGTCAGGAGACAAAGAAGACCAGCGGGGATGTCTCCCTCTCTGTTTTGCTTGAGGACCGTGAGGAAGGGCGTAGGATTTTTAACGCCCTTGCAGAGGGAGGTAACGTACATCACGCTTACGAAAAACAGTTCTGGGGCGACTGGCACGGAAACCTCACGGACAAGTACGGCATCCGCTGGATGGTAAACGCTGAAACGGAATGAAGAAGCTGACCGGAAAGGGAGCCAGGTTTCTCAAAACCATTCACATCGTTTGCATTGCCATCTGGTTTGGAGGGGTGATGAG
Source organism: Balneolaceae bacterium (assembly GCA_007118695.1). Taxonomy (GTDB): domain Bacteria; phylum Bacteroidota; class Rhodothermia; order Balneolales; family Balneolaceae; genus SKRC01. Next base: position 3,894 of record SKRC01000197.1, read on the forward strand.
CTGGTTCCCGCTTGTTTATGGTGCCGACATCAGTAATTTTGAGACAACCTACGCTGCCTATCTAAATATGCGCTCCATTGCCTGGAACGTAATCGGGTGGGGAGGAATCGGGAGTTTGCTTACCGGCCTGATGAACGCCCTCTTTACCAACTGGGGCCTTTTCAAACACAAGTGGCTTACCGTAAAGTTTTTTACCGTGGTTTGCCTGATTTTGTACGGGATGTTTTTTTTGGAAGCCAGGATGCTGCTGAATATTGACCTGCTTGAATTGAACGGAGCTTCTGCGCTGGAGAGTGAGGCTTTTTTGAGAAACCATGCATACATCCGATACGGTCTGATTTTGGAGGTGGCTGTGTTTGTTTTCATTATTTCGGTTTCTGTGTTTAAACCGTGGAAAAAAAGTGGATGAAATTTATGGCAGGATACTTAAAGCAGTATTAGCTGCAAAACCTGTACATAAAATAGGAGGATAGGACAATGGCTGAGCTTAACTTTTCAGATAACTAGTCCTTAGTGGTTCAGGGAATTTCTCGATTGCATATCGCAGCATGGTACGAGGCATCTTTTCGTGACGGGATTTCAAAATTCCTTCAATCGATTCTGATCTCTGTTACCGATTTCACGCAGCATCCAGCCGACTGCTTTATGGATCAAATCATGATCATCCCCGAGAGGCAGATCGGCAATCTTCAGTGTATCTTCAAATTGCCCGTTTTTAATGAAATGGAGTGTTGCAAGCATGGATATTCTGCGTTCCCATAAATTATCCGATTCAGCCAGTTTGTAGAGAAGTTCTTTCGGTTTATCCATAAGCCAGACTCCAATAATCTTTGGTGCTGAACTGTCGACCAAATCCCAATTATTGATATACCGGATATTGGTCAGATAGAAATCATAAATCTGTTTTTGTTCCTGTTTATCCGATTTGGGAAATTTGTAAGTGAGTATGAACTATGCCAACAGTCTCTCTTCGTGGTAGGGCGATCGAATCAGATGCTTAATTTCATTCAAAGGGAGTTGATGATACTTCCTGTCGATCTTTCTTAATTCCGGAGTCCGTATACCAAGAAACTTGTCTCCTTCACCATATTCACCCGGTCCGGTTTTAAAGAAACGGCTGGAATGTGCCGCAATTTCCGGATCAGCAATAGAATGAAGTTCTTGCTTGATAATTACGGCTTTTTGCATGGGATCTTATTATTGCATCAGTTCTTTCTGAAATCCATCCTTTTGAATCGTCAGCCCGCAGATGGAATGTATAGAAAACTTTCGGTACCACGTAATGGCACCGAAAACCACCTTTATTCTATGTGCTCCATCTGTTTTCCCTTTTCTCCGGACTTTGTCAGCATGTAGATCGATGATGACAAAACGAAGAAGGCAAACGAAACGCTGAGGATAAACAAGCCCAGCCCGAGGGGTGATGTCCAGCTATACCATTCCATATTTTCTCCTTTTTTAAGTTAACATTTACAGTTTATGGTTCTTAACATGACAATTTATGCATTGCCAAAACTTTACAATGGATGCCTGCTTTGTGAAGGACAGTGACTATGTCATGAGGTTTCACAGAATCGGTTTCGATTCTCAGGATCTTTTCCCAATCATCCAAATCCACACTCCACTCCCTGATGCCCGGCATATCGTTTAGCATCTGAGAGATGAAACGAACCTCAACGGGCGTCTGTAAAGACGTTTTGAAGACCAGGATTTCAGAGATCACCGCCGATTTATTTATTTGTTCCTGCATGATTCAATGCTTTATCCATCAGAATTCACTACTTTTTACTTAGCAAATGACTATCTTGTATAGTAAGTAACTTATCAAGTAAGATAAATAATTCAGTATTAATGGCAAAGAAAAAAATGAGCAGGCATGAATTGATTGAGGAAATCAATGCAGACGGGCGAAAAATGTCCACGGTTACCGTCATTTTTCATCAAACCATAGCAGAAAAAGCCGGGTTATCGGGTAGCGATCATAAATATCTGGATCTGCTGTTTCAGGAAGGGGCAATGACTGCCGGCAGACTGGCAGAACTGACGGGGCTGACCACCGGCGCCGTGACGGGAATTATCGACCGGCTCGAAAAGCAGGGTATGGTAAAAAGGGAAAGTGACCCGGATGACCGGCGTAAAGTGCTGGTAGTACCACTGATGGAGAATGCCTTTAAGAGACTGGCTCCCGTTTTTGAACCGCTCCGGGAGGATCTTGAAGCATATTTTGATCCATACTCAGATGAAGAATTGGAGATCATCCGGAAATACCTGGTAGATACCGTCGCGTTTTTTAGCAGTAAAATTCAAAAGTTGAAAAAAAATAACAGTTAATTCGGAAGAGACTGATTATGGAATTCTTTACAATTCATTCTATTTAATCACTCGGGCTATGAACCGGTTGGGGCATTTAATTGGGATAGTCACAACTGCAGGCTACAATTGTAAGTAGATGGCGGGCGTTGTATATTGGAATAACCGGATAGAAATGGAATATTTTCAATGGATGCACTCATCATTAAAAGTAAAAATTGCAGTGATCTGAAGCTGATTAAAGAGCTGGTCAAAAAAATAGGTCTTGAATCCAAAAGTCTCTCGGAAGAAGATATTGAGGACTTGGGGCTAACTATTTTGATGAAGCAGGCTGACCGCACCAAAACCGTGTCCAGGGAAACGGTGATGAGAAAGTTGGGCGGTGAATGAAGGTAATTTTTCTTGAAAAGTTCAGCAAAGACCTGGACAAATTAAAAGATAAAAAGGCCTGCCAATCTCCACCCTGCCTGACGCCGATATAACTGTGATTATCCGTTGGAATTAATGTGAATGTTGGCCACGGACCACTGCTGTACTCTTTGTACGTTCCATTACTATCCCAAATCAAATTCCAGTACTGATTCCAGGTCTCGAATTCGGCAAGTATGAAGGTGGTCCACGGACCGGAGTTATGAAACCGGGTTCCCGGTGTAATGGCAAAGGTTCCGATCACGTGCAGCGAATCCAGATTTCCGATTTGCTCGATGCGGCGCAGAAAAAACCCAGTGATTGAAAAAGGATCATCATTGTCACCTGAGATTCCGGCAAAAGCATCTTTTTGACCGGTCTTAAGTTTTTTCATAGCCAGGCGGGTTCGATGATTCAGCTCGGCAAATCTTTTTTTCTGTTCTTCGCTGTGACTGAACATCAAATCAAATAGAGATTGCCCTGTTAATGTTGCGACCAACCTTGTGTCATCTGCTGTCAGATTCATATTTCCTCCATTCAGATAATATTTGCCGGCTCTGATCTGGGCAGTTTCCGGACTCGATTTGATATCCCTTTCCACCAATGGCGGCATTGTAAATTTCGAATCAAAAGTTGCGGACAAAATATTTCCACTAAGGCTTGCCGCCGGGACCATCGACGTATTCCATGGATATAGAAGAAAAGATCTGACTCAGGCAGCCATACAAAGTCAGCTTCAAAAATGCGGTTACTACCGCTGTGAGCAATCACTTTTCCCCAGCGGTTATGATCGTAAACTACCCAGCCGTATCCGTAATCAGAGAAACCGTTATTCTCCCGTACATAGCCTGTTGTCCAGCGCCTGGCTACATCTATATCCAAAACACCACGTCCCTGAACGGTTTTTAGCCATTTAATCATGTCATCCACGGTGGTGTGCAATCCGCCATTTGCCCTTAAAACCCAATTGGGACCGTCTTCAATCCACACCCGTTTATAAACTTTCCCCCACGTTTCTCCATTTCGATAACCGACAGCCATTTCATCAGGGTCCCAGTCCGGAAGAATGTAGCGGGTGTTTGTCATACCGGATGGCAGTAACAGATCGTTTCGCAGAAAGGTCTCGTAATTGACTCCTGAAACCTGTTCTACGATCATGCCAAGCAGAGAGTAACCGGAGTTGGAATATCGATAACCGGTACCGGGATCAAAATATAATGGCTCAGCCAGCACCCTGTCGAGATAGGGTTGTTTTTCCATGGGATCTTCGTCTCTGCCCACACCACCCACCAAACCGGATGAATGCGTAAGTAACTGGTGAATGGTGATATTCTGCTTCTCTTCGGGAACCTGTTCGAAATATTTTGTTATGGGATCGTCGACAGACAGCTCTCCGCGGCTCTCCAGAAGCAGGATAGCCGCTCCTGTAAACTGCTTGGTAATTGATGCACTCGTCTGAATGGTTCCCGGTGTATAGGGTTGCCGGGTTTCACGGTTTGCATAGCCGTAGCCTTTTCTCAGGATGATTTCATCGCCTTCGCTGACAATGATCGCCCCGGAAAATCCAAGGCCTTCCATTGCAGAGAGATAGCGGTTAATGTTCAATGCCGTTTTGGAGTTCCCGGCTACCCATTCCATGGACTGAATTGGTTTTTCAACTCTGTTGTGAGTTACATTTTCACTTTTCAACGTACATGCTGCCAATATGAGACAACATTGCAATAATAGTAAGTACAGTTTTTTCTTTATCATCGTGTTCAAATATTTTGATGTAATAAATTTGTTTTTGCGCTGGTTTGATTTTTTTCAGATATCTCATCGCAGTTCAGATCATTATTGAAACAGTGCTACAGTGCTGGATCAAGCATCTGTTCTCACAGATCAAATCAGGAACTCTCAGACAGATCCGGTTCCTATTGAGGGTTAAAGTCTTTTCGGCTATTGATTTGGAGATGTGTCTGGAGGGTTATATACATGAACCTGAAAAGGAACCCGCCGAATTTTAGGCCGAAATACTATGGAGCGTTGATTGAAATTCCACCGGCAAGAGGCAGAAGAGAGACAATGAAATTGAGCGCCGGTTTATATTTCAGGTCAGGGGTGTATGCTTTCGATACATTTCCGGGACTTCTAAAAAGAAAAGGACTATCTAAAGTAAGCTTTACAAGAGCTGCTTCAATGTGAGTAACTCCCTGCTTAAGAACGGCTGGGCCACTTGTATTTGCGGATGGTACCTTTTCCTCAACCGTTTCTTTAAAAATCAGATCATGGAAATCATTCGAATGTTTGGAATCTTCATCTGCAGGATTTTGATAACTATGTATCGAGGAGTATTCAGTTTCAAGCAGGTCAGGGTACAAAAACTCGTTTTCATCTGAGTCTGAACCAGGCAGCACAAAAGAACAGAATGCTATTCCACACAGTGCCACTAAAAAGCGGTATAAAGAAAGGGTATGTTTTCTAGAAGATTTCATTCCGTGAATTGAGATGATAACAAAAAAATCGGTTAAAGGTTTTGATGATTGTCATTACTTACCCAAAGTCAATGAACCGGAATAAATTCTGGAATATTTTTAATCCTGACATAAACATTGATTCAGGATTACTAATGAAATCAACCAATCAAACTGCCAGAATTGCGGGTTTAATCTACCTTCTACTCTCCGTTACCGGAGCTTTCAGCATTTAATACATTCCCTCCCGGTTTATCAATTGGGCAGATCCGTCTATGACCATCAGCCAAATTGAAAGCGCCGAATCTCTATTCCGGCTTGGTTTATACAGCGGGCTGATGTCAAACCTGTTTTTCCTGGTATTGCCTTTGGTTTTGTATGTGCTTCTGAAACCGGTGAACAAAAATATGGCCGGATTAATGGTTCTGTTTGCGGTGATCAGCATACCGGTTACCTTAATCGCTCTCAGCCATCTGTTTGATGTTCTTGCTCTGTTAAATGGGAGCGGAACCGTTATGAATACGGAACTTCTGGAGACCCGGGTGATGATGTCGCTCCAATCCTACACCAGCGGAACATTTGTGGCTACTCTCTTTTGGGGGCTTTGGCTTTTTCCGTTTGGATTCCTGGTTTACAAATCCGGGTTTTTGCCCAAATTCTTCGGCATCTTTCTGATGGCGGGCTGCTTCGGCTATCTGATCGATTTCACAGGGTTGGCTCTTTTCCCTGAATGGTATGGGTCGACCGGTATATCCGGTTTCATCCATTTTCCATCCGCCATCGGGGAGATCGGGATCTGTTTCTGGCTGCTGATTATGGGGGTGAAGGAATAGCAGGGAGGGGTCTGGGAGATCAGAAAGGAGGACGATTTTTATGTTGCTGTGGGTGTAGTTTGTTATTCTGTTATTCTGTTTTTCAGATCCATTCGTTCGTGTAAAATTCTGGTGATTTCAATCATGCCGGGGTTAATTTTACGATAGAATATGATGTGTCTGTTTGCCTTCAGTCCGAATAAATCGGTTCTAATTCCCTCATAGTTTTTCCCTAATGCAGGATTGTCAGCTATGTTTTGACAGAAATCAAGTAACATATTGTAATACTTGTCAGCTTGATCTTCCGACCATTTGTCAAACGTGTAGTCCCAAATTCTGTTCAGGTCCTCCACAGCTTTGTTGGTCAGCCGGAATTCAGCCATTCTTTCTTTTTTCCGCCTTTAATTCCTCAAGATTCTTTTTGGGGTCGAAATCGTGTGCAATTCCACTATCGATTCCTTCCTGAATGGCGTTTTTCAATGCAAGAGCCTTGCTTTCTTCGTTTTCCAATAGCCGAAGTCCTGCCCTGATTACTTCACTTACATTTTTGTACCTGCCAGCAGAGACCTGACTTTGAACAAATTGGTCGAAATAATTTCCGAGTGATATGGATGTATTCTTACTCATCTGTGTCATTCTTTTTGTTAAAAATTACCAATAATTGGTATATCTTTCAAGTTACATACATATCACCATATAAAAATTCCTGTTATCCTTTCATTTAAGAGTATAAAGTGAAGAAATCGGATAGTGTAACAACCGCAAAAGAACGCAAAGTGCGCAAAACTCAGATTATTAAAGAATGTAGTGGTAGCAACACTGGTCGAGTAGCCATCGGAGAAATCGGGATCTGTTTCGGGTTGTTAATTATGTATGTAAAGGAAACGTAAGATCACCCAAAATCTTTCTCTGAAATCCGTTTCCTGATCCGGCTCAGCGATTCCGGGGTTATGCCAAGGTAGCTGGCTATCTGATGCTGGGGGACACGCTGAATCAGATCGGGCAGTCTTTTGCAATCTCAAAAATCTTGTTCGTGGTTCTCCAGTTCCGGATTGTCATTTGCTGGTACACGGGTTTGGAAGGCAGTTTGTTCAGCATGCTTTTGGTCAGGTGTTCTGCTGTTCTGCGATAATAAATCACATCGGGGCCTTCCCATGCATGATCCACATTTTCCTTAACCGGAATCTCATCTATGGCTTCCGGGGCAGTTAACGGAGTTTTCAGGTACAGAACATCATATTTAAAATTTTCTTGATCTTCCCCAAAGCCGGAAGGAGCATCAGCAATTATGCGTTCAAGTTCATTGTAACGGATCAGAACAACAGGATTATGATAATCAAAGGTATTGCGAAGAGTTGTCTGTATTTCATCCAGAAGGGTATCCCTGTTTTGTATATCGGAGTTTAAAATCACATTTCCACTCTGGATGTAGGTCTGCACATCGTTGAAACCTGTGCTCAGCAAACATTCCCTCAGATCAGCCATTTTGATGATGTTCTTCCCGCCAACATTGATTCCGCGAAGCAGTGCAATGTGTGTAGTCATAGCAGAGAAAATGAATTGTCATGTATCTGAAAGAGAAATTAATTTACCATATTATAGCAGATGCATTGAAAAATAAAAAGCCGGTCGAAGCTTGCCCCCAAGAATTTACGGTATTCTGAAATCCACTCATCAATGTCCTTCAACGGTTCGGGATGAAGTCGGCATTGCCGTTGAATATGAGGTATGGATTGATGGTTTTCATGCAAGTATCTGTTTATTGGTTTCGATTGATTTAATTGGATGTTGATTCTTTGTGAAAGTCAAACCATGCTTGACGGTCGCAGCCTTGCTAAATCTCTGATCCCCTGGTGTCTGCGATGCAGTATCAACATGGTAATAATTCCAAATAGAAATAATGACGTTGTGGTTTCGATCAAATGACTGAACCTCACACTTGCATCAGGCATCAATGGATTTGGAAGAATCATACCCAAATTGGGAATCGCAAATAACAGACCGGTCAGCATTGCGGTTTGCCATAAGCAATCGGTTAAAACGTCCATCCCACATGTACCGTCGGAAACGGCCGGATGGATGCCTGCTCAAATACCTGTCCGTCAATCTCTATATCATTTGCATTGAACAAGTAGCTCAGTCCGAACCAGGGTTTGATAAACAGGTTTCGGGTTGCCTTGAATTTGTAGCCGAAGTTGATACCAGCTCCGAACTGTGTTACCGAAGTTTCATTTCCCGTTTCATCCAGTCTTATACGTGATGAAGTGAGATCAATTCCGGCCCCGGTGTAAAGGCCTTTGTCGGTACCACTGAATGGCCGGTACCTGACCAATCCGGAGGGCTGTGATGTAGAAGAGCATCAGCGGGCCCAACAGCAGTACAAAAGGAGCACCGATACGAATCAGGTGGGGTGCCGATTGATACGCTCCTGTTGCCCCGAGGCCGGCGCCGAGGATGATCAGACTGAAGACCAGCATCAACAGGGAGAGAATCCTGTTCGGCCGGCGGTTCTCTGCGGGAAAGCCGTTCAGCAACACCACCAGGAACAACCCCTGCACACCTGCAATGAGATGAATGTAGCCGATTAAGGTTATCCACTGATCTTCGTTCATGGCGAATAAGTCAATGTGAGTCTAATTTCATAGTTTGAACAGATCGTCAAAGTATAGATAAAACCTTTGCTAAACTTTTAAAATAGCGCACCCTTCAATTTCCCGACCTAAGCTCATCCACTCCGGGTTGAACTGCACCACACGGTTATTCAAACTCTGAGACGTCTCTGCCGTAAACACACTCTGCTGCAGTTCGATGATGATCGGGTAGTTTCTGAATGGAGCAGGAATAAAACCAGCCGTTTGAAAGTTCTCTTGAAATTTTGGTGCCAAATGTTCCATTGGTCGTATCCCCTATAATTGTGGCATTGGGCAGTGTTTTGGCAGCTTTCACCATTCTTTCGGCAGCGCTTATACGGCACGGTTTCAATGCCGGGTTGTATCCTCCGGATCTAATGTAATTACGACGTTCCCGGTTTTTTGGCCTGTATTGACATATTGGAAAGCTTCAGGAATCTGTTCAAAACTATAACGCCGGTCTATAACCGGTTTGAACCTGCCCGACTCTGCCAGGTCTTTCAGATATTGAATCATCTCCTGATCAATCACCGGAATCGGGAACAGAACTTTTTTGCCCCCAAACAGGGGGGTGAAAATCGCAAGGAAGGGGTTTTGAGCAAAAGGGCCAAGATCGGTTGAGACGTAGATTCCGCCTTTCCTGAGCAACGGTTTACACTGCCTGAACGAACTTTTTCCTACTGCATCAAATACTACGTGATAGGTCTTTTCCGATCGGGTGAAATCCTGTCTGGTGTAATCAATGACCTCGTCGGCGCCCAGCGATTTTATGAGGTCGATATTTTTGGAATCACAAACAGCCGTCACCTCAGCACCGATTGCTTTCACGATTTGCAGTGCTGCTGACCCGATGGCACCGGTAGCCCCGTAAATGAGAACCTGTTGACCGGCTTGAATGCCGGCTTTTCTGATAAAGTTCAGGGCGTAGTGAGCTCCTTCCGACATTGGAGCCGCTTCCTTGTAAGTCATTCCATCCGGAATCGAGGCGACTGCCCCATATTCGGTCATTGTTAAATACCCGGCATGCGCAGTAAACTCTGCAAAGCCAAACACTCTGTCTCCGGGTTTAAATGAGGTTACATCCTTGCCTGCGGCTTCAACCCGGCCGGCAAATTCACTGCCGAGTATCCTGTTTTTGGGTCTGAGCAACCCGGTAAAAAAACGTGCGATGAACGGGCTTGCCCTGAGGAATCCGTCGTCGGTCCGGTTCACCGTGGTTGCGTGGACCTTTATAAGGATTTCCCTCTCTTTGGGAACCGGGTCAGACACTTCCATTAGCTGAAGCAATTCAGGAAGGCCATATTTTGTATGTATAAATGCTTTCAATTTTGTCCTGGAATGATCCCGGTAACAATAGTATAAGAAGTCCCTTCAGCATATTTTGGATTGCAGATCACAATATAATTATAATCGACCTCCTGACTTGCTCATTATCATCATTTCCTAATCTAAATCCAACGCTAACAAAGAATTTTCCCCAGGGGATTACTATGTGAAAAATGTTTGCCTTTCTCAATGAGTTGAATCCCGATTTTCTGAAACCCGATCAGCTTCAATTCGTACCAAGTGACCATGGAAACTTTGAATTAATTAAGTATGACCGATCGTATGGGCTTTAACCTAATAAATGAAGTGCCTTTTATCAGGCAGATTTTTTATAAATCCATAGAGATAAAACAGTTTCGTTATGGATGAAAAGCTGAAAAATTATCTATCTGTGACTTTTTGGGCTTTAGCATTGGTAATTATATCACTCGTAATCACAGTCATGACCAGAGAAGTTGAACTAAGTTTTGACCCGGTTCTCCCTTATTGGTGTGCTCTCCTCTTGATCTTTGCATTAATCCAGTACAAATCAGTGATTTCGGCCCTATTATTAAGCATTCCATTGTTGAAATTCTCAGTACTGCCGGCAGTGGGATTTTCCGATATACAAAATAATCCCAATAATCAGAATCTATTGAACAGCGATTACTATTACATGGCTGGAGTTTGTATTGTTGTGGCTTTGGGTTTCATTAAACTAATTTTAAAACTTAATGAATGAGAACAGGCGGTTCCGGTTCTGGTACAAATGCTTGCTTGCCGTAAGCATCCTGAATCTTATTATGGGCGTGATCATCGCCCTTTTCCCCGGCAGTTTTCTGTTTGAGGCCCACACCGCCGCCCTTACTGAAGCGTTCTTTGGAGGCGAGTTGCCGGAGCAGGCCGAACAGATGCGCCGGTTTTTCTTCGGGATCATCGGCGGCACCATTGCCGGCTATTTTCTGCTTCAGACGCTCCTTGTACTCTTCCCGTTTCGGAACGGCGAGCGATGGGCCTGGCACGCTATCTTCTGGGCTATCCTGCTCTGGTTTGTGACAGACAGCACACTCTCCATCCTGCATGGCGCCTTCTTCAACGTCTGGATGATCAATATCCCGTCGCTATTGTTAACCCTGATACCACTCGTATTTACTTTTAAATTCTTTCATGCGGGAAATGAAGGGAATGTTGTTGAGTGACACATTTCAGGAATTATCCTCAATTTCCGAAATTGAATCTGAGTGCCATTTCAGTGTTCACTTCAACTGCTGCTAACTTGTCAATAAATGGCTCAAGGACTATCGTGGCCGTGCATGGAATATGAAGGCGGATGATGACATTTTTTAGTTGAATAACTTTAAGTTGCATATCTACTTAATCGTACAAGTATGCCAAAAATCTATACCTTGATAGCGAGATCAAGTTTATGTTCAAAATGTAATGAAATAACACCATGCCGAATCCAATTAAAACCGCCACCCTTATCGGCGCCACAGGCCTGATCGGCAGCCGGCTGCTGGCCCGGCTTCAGGACGATGATCACGTTGGCAGCATCCGTATTCTTTCCCGCCGGCCGGTGGAACTGGAGGGGCCGAAAACGAACGTTCAGGTTATTGACTTTTCCGATTTTGAACAGTTCCGCAGCGCCATTGAAGGGAGCGATGCGGTGTTTTGCACAGTTGGCACCACGCAGAAAAAGGTGGGTGGCGATGAAGAGGCCTACCGCAGGGTAGATTACGACATCCCGGTACATGCGGCAAGATTCTGTGCCGACACCGGCTGTCGTTGCTTTCTGCTGGTCTCCTCGGTGGGTGCCGACAGCAGCTCGAGCAGTTTTTACCTGAAGCTGAAAGGGGAGGTGGAAGATGCCGTGATAGCAGCGGGAGTGCCATCGGTTTCCATCTTTCGTCCGTCCGTTCTGTTGGGCGAGCGAAAGGAATCACGTCCCGGTGAAGCGATTGGCAAGATTGTGATGAGTACGTTTTCATTTTTGCTGCCTTCCCGGATGAAACCTATCGATGCTGATGATGTAGCCGCGGCCATGCTGTGGGCTGCCAAACAGGGAAGGGAAGGATTTCATATCTATCAGTACAGAGAGATCAAAAAAAGTATCCCGAAATCTTAAGTCCATACATTCATGAAAATCTACTTCTCAGGCTCCATTCGCGGAGACAGGCAGCACGCCGACCTCTACAAACGCCTTATTTAAGAGCTCAAACGGTACGGAACCGTTCCAACAGAATACATTACTCTTAAAACTTCCCGAATCTTAATCCCATAAAAGAAGTTAACCCGGAGAGTTCTGAATTTCCGGTCCCTTCAAGATTGACTCCACCGGCATAGCGGTAATACAACCCTCCGCTCACCCTGAACCAATTGGTGATATTCAGGTTCATATTTACACCGGGCTGTAAGACAAAGTAATTATCTGAAGTTCTGTTCAGATCAAGGTCCCGGTCCCGGTACCTCACATTGCCGGAACCTACAAGAGCCTGGATGCTGTAATGAACAAGTCTGTGAGATTGATTCACGTATTCGAGCTCAAAGCCACTGTAATTGGTTCTCATTTCCGGTGCACTGATGTCCGGATTTGTCCATCCTCTGGCATCGAAATCCGACCGCGTCCGGTACCTGCCAAGGCCGATTTGAACGGTGTGTTCTTCTGCTAAATGAATAATCCAGGCTCCGCGAATTCCGCGCAGGTATGTGGCTTGTCCATTCACAAATGTTACTCCGAAAATCGGTGCACCATACCCACCATGATCAATACCGTTTGAAATCAGCGTTTGGGTTTCCTGTGCTTGTGTATCAACAGAGAGAATAAGGCCAACGAAAAGAGATAGTAATATAATTCTGGTCATCTGAATCTTCCGAATTTTAAAGTGATAGTTCCATTAATGCCTGAAAAATCATCGTCTGAAAACCCGGCTCTGCTGATTCCGCTCGTCAATCTGTAGCTCAGGCCCGCAGCAACCCTGAAAAAATCAGTAACATTGAGTTCCAGATTTGCACCGGGTTCAAAGACGAAGAAACTGTCTGGTGAATGGTCAATGTCATTAAAATTCCGGTCTCTGATCATTAACCCGCCAGCTCCGATCAGTGACGATGCAGTGAGGTGTACCAATTGATAAGACCGGTTCGTGTATTCTATTATAAAGCCGCCATACCCGTTCATGGCAAAATAATCCGTTTCGGGGTCACCAAATTCCTGGTCCGGCACCAGGTGTTCGGTCACCAGGCCGTACCCGCCGCCGCCAAGTGAAATGGCGTGATTGCCGTCAAAATTAATGATCCACCCACCCCGGCCGCCAACCCAAACTCCGAGTCCGCCTGCCACATCACTGAATTTGACAACAGGCCCTCCAAATCCGCCATGCGTGACCTCCCCATTGAACAGGGTTTGTGTTTGTTGAGCAGTAACAGGCTGCATACCCGCCATCAATATGAATAGTGAAAAGATGAAAATAGAAATTGATTTCATTGAAATAATTCGATGAATTCGTGTTTGTTTTGAATGATGTTTACGGGAAAAGTGAATACAAGTTACTACGTATATTTACCCATAAGACCATTCTTTGCCAATAAACGCTACTCTGAAAGAAAGTATTCAATTTTTATCGGCAATGAAGACAGGGAACTTCTATTGATGGTGTAAGGAAAAACCTGAAACAATTTTAGCTTTAACGCAGCTGAGTGATATGCGGGCTGGTGATGCAACCATTACATTCGTTAAGTATCACCTGTAATCTCCAGAGAGGTTGTTGCTGAATATCCTGGCAATACCCATCAGGACGATCTTGAACGAATTCAATGCCTTCCGGTTTGAATGAACACTGCGCCCCGGCTTCTATCTCCGGATTCTCTTCCGAAAGCATGGAAATTTCGATTTCGACTATTGGCCAGGCCGAAGAAAACCACGGTCGATGCCGAATCTGTCGTATTGAGTGTTGAAAAGCAGAAGGAATACGGCAAAGCCCATTTGGCGATCGAGAACAGACTGCCCAGTTTCAGAATCAATCATTTAGCTTTTAGTCATTTCATAAATAGATATAGATAATGGATTCATTTAATTAAATACTGTCCTGCCAGTTAAAAAAAATCACTTATTTCTTAATGCTGGTTATATATTCAATATTACCCGGCATTACTTCTACGACATCGAGATCTTCATATTCGATGTAATGGTACTCAATATTTGAATCCTGCGCGGCTTTCAGAAAAGCTGGGAAATCTACCAGTCCCTCTCCTAACGGAACGTTTGCCTCTGCAGGTGCCCGGCCGCTGTAATTGTGTTCAATATCCCTTGAGAAGTCTTTCAGATGTGTTGCATAGAAACGATCAGGATATTTTTGCAGCAGTTCCACCGGATCATGGCCGGGATGGACCACCCATCCTAAATCCATTTCGAAATTTACATATTCAGGATCGGTATTCTGAACAATATAGTCGAACAGAGTCCCGTCATTGTACGGCCGGAATTCATATCCATGGTTATGGTAGAGAAAGTGCAAACCTGCTTCACTCAATATTTCTCCTGCCCGATTGAAATCCTCTACCGCTCTGCGCGCATCATCAATACTGAAGTTGGCTGATCGATCATGTGGTATTGATGCAACCCGAACATATTTAACACCCAGTGTATGAGCATCTGAAATGACCTGTTCCGGGTTTTCCATCAGGGTATTGTATCCGACACCGTAGGAAGTACAAACCATACCTCTTTCGTCCAGTTTCTCCCGAAGTTCGGCAGCAGTTAATCCAAACAGACTGGAAAATTCGATATTTGTAATCCCCATCTCTTTTATCATATCCAAAGTGGAGGGAACATCTTCTTCAAACTGATACCGGAAGGAGTAGGATACAACACCCGGATCACTAAGCAGTATTTCACCAGTATCCGATGGCCGGTCGCAGGCTGTAAAAATTTCGGCAAGAAAGAAAATTGAGATAAGAATTAATATTCGAAATTTCATGATGGATTATATATTGTTAGAAATCGTCTCGTTCGGACTTTTGCATCGGATCATACTCTGCATTTACATTATTGAGTTCTGTATCAAGACCGCCTGGAATTCTGAAGGTAGTTGCTGCAGCTTTTTATATCAAGCTATTATTTTATATCAAGCTATTAAGTTGATAGTGAATAAATAATAAATGAATATGATAGAAAGCTTCTTGGTAAGCAGCAACTTGCCTTTCACAATGAATCGAGATACTTTCGATATCATGAAATATTAACATATTTAGAAACCCACTGTCGATTATTCGTAGTGAATCATGATTATGTTCGGATGATTGTAAAAAGTTACTTATTTCTCAATAACTGCATATCAGAACGGGTTCTAACTTGATAGGAAATTCCCATGTCTAAAAAAACATCTCATAAACATCTGCTGGATCGACGATCATTTCTAAAAAATAGTGCACTGGCTGCCGGTGCATTGGCTACAAGTGCCTTTACTACCGGTTCGTCGAAGTCTGATGGTTTCACTTTAAACCCATCAGATATAACCGGTATTAAGGAAAGTGAAAGAAAGGAACCTTCACGTTTTATTCATGCCTGCATGACACTTCCTTATCGGCAATTTCCGTTGGAGCGGGCTTTGAAAGGAATTAAAGGTGCCGGTTATGACCACGTTGCCTGGGGTACCCAACATCGGGAAGAGGACGGGGAGAACCATCCGGTCATGCCTGCCGATGCCCAACCTGATAAGGCTGCCGAACTGGGAAGACGTTGTCGCGATCTGGGGCTTGAGCCGGTCAAAATGTTTTCTAACGTTTATCCTGATCATGATAACGCAATTGAGGTACTAACGAATCGAATTCGGCAGGCATCTGCAGCGGGAATCGAGCAGGTCCTTGTCTTTGGAGCCGTTGATGGGGGTGATCCTCAGCTCTGGATAAAACGTTTTAAAGAGCTGGCCCCCATTGCTGCCGATCACAATGTCACATTGGTTATGAAACAACACGGTGGTGAAACAACCGGTACCGGCGAGGCGTTGGCCAGGATTATCAACGAAGTTAATCACCCGAATGTCTGGATGAGCTACGACGCCGGTAACGTCTTCTGGTATCTGGAAGTTGATCCCATCCCGGACATTCAAACCTGTTCCGATCTAATACGTGCTTTCTGTCTCAAAGACGGTCGCAGCTGGCCAAACAAAACGACTAATGGACCCGGATATGGCGAAATCGACCATTACCGGCTTTTCGCCCCAGTCGCATTTACCGGTCACACCATTACACTCGCATATGAAAATATCTATCCTCCTTATATTGGTAGTCCTGAGTCACCGGAACAAGTTGACCGATGGGCTCGCCTTTCCAGGGAATACATGGAAAATGTTATCAAAGGGATTCAGGAGGTATAAGCCAATAGATGGATAGGAATTACACTCATACAAGTTAGTGCGTAACTGAGTAAGCAGATTAAAACACATTTAGCCCGCAAAAAAAAGAAGCAGCAGGTACAACTGCTTTTTTATTACCATTTATTTTCTTGCTTGTAATCGTTAACGATTACTTGTAATGTATTTCAGGAAATATCAGGACAACACTCCCTGGTAAAAGTCCAGGTTGTCCAGGACGATGCCGGTTCCGCGAACAACGGCCGTTAACGGGTCTTCTGCAATATGAACGGCAAGGCCCGTGCGATCGGTGATCAGCTGATCCAGATTTTTCAGCAAAGCCCCGCCGCCGGCAAGATAGATGCCGCGATCCAGCAGATCGGCCGAAAATTCAGGCGGCGTTTGATCCAGCGATTTAATGATCGAGTCGACTATGGTATTGACAGATTCGGAGATTGCTTTCCGGATTTCAACCGAGTTGATATTCCGTGCAACCGGAATGCCGCGGACCAGGTCCCGGCCTTTAATCGTCATCTCAAGTTCCTGGTCAAGCGGCGCTGCCGAGCCTATCCGGAATTTGATGTTTTCGGCTGTTCGCTGGCCAATCAACATGTTGTGGTGTCCCCTGATATAGTCAGCGATATTCTCATTGATCACATCCCCGGCAAGCCTGACGGACTGGGCATGTATAACTCCCGAAAGTGCAATGACAGCAATTTCTGTGGTCCCGCCACCTATATCCACAACCATGTTTCCCTCATGATCGTGAATGTCGAATCCAATTCCGATAGCGGCAGCCATCGGTTCATCGACCAGGTAAACTTCCCTTGCACCAGCATGATGTGCACTGTCGCGTACCGCCCGCCGCTCAACATCGGTAATACCGCTAGGTACACAGACCACCATTTTACGTGTTCTGGAATACCAGTTTTTCTTTACATGTTTGATCATCCCCACCATCATATGTTCGGCGGTTTCAAAGTCAGCAATAACGCCATGGCGCAGAGGGCGGACCGTTCGGATTCCCCCGTGGGTTCTTTCATGTATTGAAAGTGCCTCATGGCCAATGGCAACAGGTAGTCCCTGACTGTTGAAAGCAACAATGGATGGTTCGTTAACAACGATACCATTTCTTTTGGAGTAGATCAGGATATTGGCCGTTCCCAGATCGATAGCTATATCGAAGTACAGGAATTCAAACATGTTTACTTTATCCGGTGCCCTTGTTCGGGTGGTAGCGCGTTGAAATGTTGCGGTGTTTGTAATTGAAAGGGTTGACATGGCAGTTGGCTTTTAAAGAGTTCATTTTAATTCCCGACTGGATTGCTAATACCCTATACAGGTTAATCGACGTACGTTGCCTTTGGCGCCCATTCTTCATCATCTGCAGCAAAAAATGGTCAAAAAAATGTTGCAGCGTATCCTTCTAATTTTAAAAGAGTAAATTGAGGCGGTAATGTTGCAAAAATCGGAGGAAAGTTTTGAAAAAACAGGATAAGGTCAAACCAGGAAACAAAGACTGCCCGTTTTCCGAGTGGAACGATGCAGTCTTTGGTATCCCGGAAGATGTACGATCCAAGACAGGGGAGATTCACCTCGGATCAAAAGAGTTGAAAAATTTCTCGGCCTGTACCGACTGGATCACTTCTTCAATACCCGCCTGACTCAGGGAGTTATTTTTATCTAAAAAAGAAATCTCATCATAGATCGACCGGGCCAGATTTTTCAGGCAACCTTCAGGCCCTTTCTCATAGTAAGTCTTCATTTGTGCTGCAAGGTTGATGTGTGATTTCTCTTTTAACGTATCTACATCATAACCGGCCGGCCGCCTGATTTTGGTTAACTCATCTATGGTTTGATCACTTAAATTTTTCACTTGATTGAAAATGTAATTTCTGTCAATCGCATGAAAACCGGTATAAAGGTCCATATGAAGGATGGCAAAGTAATTGGCAATCATCACCAATGCCTTCTCATATGGGCCTCGCGGTATTTTGGAATTGGTGTGATACATCAGAAGGTCGGCCGTCAGATAACTGGTATTGGACAGGCA
The DNA here is from genome assembly GCA_007118695.1 of Balneolaceae bacterium. Classification (GTDB taxonomy): domain Bacteria; phylum Bacteroidota; class Rhodothermia; order Balneolales; family Balneolaceae; genus SKRC01. The sequence continues at coordinate 22,212 of SKRC01000197.1, forward strand.
CTCCTGAATGGAGATCTCTTTGCATGAATACTGGGTGAATCGGCTGTTGATTTGCTCCATTATACTTTTTTTGTTTACAGGTGTACTGCGGCCGGTGAAAGACTGTTTGCCTTTAAAAATCTTGTTCATCTGCTTAAGGTTTCTGGAAAGGCCCTTTCCTTCCATTGATTTGTTGAAAACTTTCATGGGGATCAAAGTTTAATAGTTTGGGGATATCAATGAACATAGTACGCTCAAGGAAAATCACTTGAACTCATTACTTTAATTCAACAGGGCACTTCCAGATCCGTAAGATGATAATAGACAGGTAGGATTGAATAACGGTATAACCACTGATTCCGCTCTTTGTTCCGGATTGTATTGCGAACCCGTTATTCGTTTTTCCTCTGTTATTAAAGATAATATCCGGCTGCTGATTTGCAAGAAATATTTTGGAACTTTAAAGGATTTTTAAGGAATGAAATAAGTGCAAAATCTATCGGACTTTTTAGCCTCCGGGGGCAATATATTTTCTACCAACGGTTCATATGAGTGAGAGTAAAAGGGGGCTATGCGAACAGACCGTGCATAAAAAAATAATTGATATGGTACCATTCATTGACAGTTAATCTCAAATTATTTACAATTAAATCAGAAATAAATCATTACCAGCCTCACTCAGGGAGAGGCTGGTAATGGAAAATCTATGAAATTGCTTAAAAAAACAGAGCACTGATTCAAAGAGTCGCTGTCTAAGGGACATACACCTGTAAGGCCCTTAATCCTATATATTGCCATACATTTTATAATATGACATACATGGTTTCGGGGTATGTGACTATGGCATTGATAAATCAAATGTGGAAACTGAATGACCTGGCAAAGTTCCTGAATTGGGATATCATTGAGCCGCACAGAGCAACCAGTTCCTGAAATGTGAAGGGTTCAATTAAATCAGGTTGTTTACATTAGAAATTTTTAATATTTTGAACTTCAAATTTACGGCGAACTACTATAAGAGAAATAACCTACGCTAATTAATGTACGATGGAAGACAAAAGAAAAGTCCTGATTGTGGAGGACGATAAACTGCTGGCTTTGGTAGAAGAGAGATTGGTTGAAAGGCTCGGTTTTGAAGTTGTCGGGACAGCTGTGACCGGAGAACAAGCGATTGCAATGGTGAAAGACAGTAAACCGGATATCATCCTGATGGATATATCACTCAAAGGGGACATGGATGGAATCGAAGCTGTCGAGAAGATCAGGGAATCTGCCAGTACGCCCGTAATCTATCTTTCCGGTAATTCAGATAAATTCAATTTTGAAAGGGCAAAAAAAACTGATTTTGTCGATTACCTCGTCAAGCCTGTAACCGCTGATGATCTGATCGGTCCATTGAAAAAAGCTGTAACAGTTCTGACTTCAATCGGCGCACGGAAACCATCGGGCAAATCATCCGGCAAATCGGTCAGTCAAGCAAGTTGACCAACACGCGGCCAATTTGCCGGCCTTCCAGGATCAAACCAATTTCATTGCTGAGCTCTTCCAGGGAGACCTCGCGGTAGATCTCATGCAGTTTTTTGGGTTTCCAGGCTTTCGATAACTTCGTCCAAATTTCCATTCTCTTTGGCATCAGGCAAATCCCGGAGTCAACCCCCATCAGGCTAACGCCCCGCAGTATGAATGGATAGATGCTGGTCTTCAGCGAGTGGCCAAGCACATTGCCGCAACAGGCAACAATGCCATTGTGAGTGGTTTGCCGGATTACCGTATCAAGGATATCGCCTCCAATGGTGTCAACTGCGGCTGACCAGGAGCTGCTCAATAATTGTTTGTTGGATCGGTCGATGACTCTATCCCTGCCGGATATCTCTTCAGCACCCAGGGTACGAAGAAATGAATGCTGATCCTTTTTTCCGGTAATGGCCACTACCCGGTAGCCAAGTTGGGAGAGAAACAGAACCGCCATTGAACCAACCCCCCCGGTGGCACCGGTTACAACCACTGGCTTGCCGCCGGGTTTAATATCTCCTTCAACGATTTTCATTACGGCATAGGCTGCGGTAAAACCTGCGGTGCCGATAATCATACTCTCTTTCAGGGAAAGCCCCTCGGGAAGCGGCACAATCCAATTGGCAGGCACAGAAATATATTGGCCGAACCCGCCGGGGGTGTCCATGCCAAGATCGTAGCTGGTAACAATGACTTCATCACCTTCCTTGAATCTGTCATCGGTGGAATCAACCACAATTCCGGCGGCATCAATACCGGGAGTATGGGGGTAGCCGGATGTAACCCCGCGGTTCCCCATAGCTGAAAGTGCATCTTTATAATTTAGCGAAGAATAATGGACCCTTATGAGCACTTCATTCTCAGGCAGCTGCTCAATTGTTTTTGTTTCAACCGACCTGGTAAAAGAACCGTGTGCTTCTCTGACTACAATAGCTTTATACTCTGATGATCTGTTATTCATGGGTGGAGATTCTCCCGGATTTCAGTTGAATTACTATTTGTTAGGAAAAGATTTTTTTGAAAAGATTAAGTTTTATACCGGAATAGGGGGGGTAGCGGAATGTCAAATCCGGCCAGACCGGTTTATCCAAAATCGATTTTTTGTAACTGAATGTATCAAAACTAAACTTGCCGTGATAGTTGCCAATACCACTTAACCCCACACCCCCGAAGGGAAGATTAGAGTTGCCCAGATGCGTCAATGTATCGTTGATACATCCACCACCAAAAGGGACATCCCGGATCACGGTGTTCTTAATGTCGTTGTTTTTGGTAAAAAGATAAAGTGCCAGCGGTGAGGGCATATCCCTGAGCCGCTGATTGAGATCATTGAGATCATCATAGACAATATACGGCAAAATCGGCCCGAAGATTTCATCCTCCATCAAGGGATGGTCCCACCCGGCCCGGACCATCGTGGGTGCAATTTGGCGGGAATTCGGATCTGCCTCCCCGCCTATAACCGGTTCCGATTTTGAAAGCATATTGGTCAAACGATTGAAATGATTTTCATTGATAATCCTGGAATAGGCTTTGATCCCATTTGTTCTATCTGCCATGAACTCACCGATCACTTTTTCAGAGTACCGGATGAATGAATCTTCAACATCCCTGTGTACGGCCGCAAAATCGGGGGCAACACAGGTTTGTCCGGCATTGACGTACTTGCCCCACCATATCCGCCTGGCTGCAATCTCAATTTCAGCGTCCTTGTGAATGATGGCCGGGCTTTTTCCACCCAGTTCAAGCGTAACAGGAGTAAGGTTTTCTGCTGCAGCTTGCATGACAATTTTCCCCACCCGTGTACTGCCGGTGAAAAAAATGTAGTTGAATGCCTCCTTCAGCAGCTCACGGCTGGTGCCGGCATCACCTTCAACGGAGGCCAGATAATTGCGGTTAAACCGATCGCTGATCAAACCGGTAATGGCACGGGATGTTTCCGGAGCCAGTTCGGAGGGTTTCAGTATGGTACAGTTTCCAGCGGATATGGCGCCGATAAGCGGCAGTAATAATAGTTGGACCGGGTAGTTCCAGGTACCAATGATCAGCACCGCCCCGTATGGCTGTGAATAAATTTTGTTGCGGGAGGGAAATGTCAGTTTGGACCCTTTTACAGATTCCGGCTTCGCCCAGTCTCTGAGGTTTTTCAGGTGGGTGTCGATCTCCTGCAGCACCACTGCAATCTCGTTTGTATATACTTCAAATTCAGGTTTGCCGAAATCCCGGTAGACCGCATCACAAAGCAAATCATGGTTGTCCGATACCAGATCCCGCAGCGTTTGCAGCTGCTGCAAGCGAAACGGCAGTTCAAGCGTTTCTCCCGTATGGAAATGTTCTTTCTGTGAGGATACCAGTTCGGGTATGTTCATGATGATTTTGGAGCACGTCCTTTAAATGAATCCATGGAATGATAAACCCTGAATACGCGACCTGCAAGCCAGTCAAACAGCATGCGGGGTAGCATGATTTTCAATAAAGGCACCAAACGGACCATAAAAGGGGCCTGTATTTTGAAATTTTTTCGGCGAATGCCCTTTAACATTTTTCTGACCAGTACATCTGTTTCCAGCAATGGTACCAGGCGAGGGGCTTTTACCCCATCAAACATTCCTGTTTTCACATAACCGGGAATCACACAGGTTACATCAACACCGGTATCCTGCTGCATTAACTCCAGCCGTAGGGATTCCGACCAGCCGATTATTGCCCATTTGCTGGCAGCATATACACTCATTTTCGGGTTGCCGATATACCCGGCAGCCGATCCGATATTGACGATCTGGCCGCTGCCCCTTTCAATCATGGCTGAAAGGAATGCATTGACAACCAACATGCTACCAATGCAATTGACCATCATTGTCTGTTCAATATCGCGGGGTGTGTGATCCCTGAAATTCTTGCCGACGACTACGCCGGCGCAGTTGACAATGATGTCGGGGACAAAACTGCTTTTGATAATCTGATCGGCTTCCCTCATCACACTATCTGCATCCGTTACATCTATTTTTGTAATCAAGACCTCTGTGTTAGCATGCAGGTTTTCCCTGAAGTCGTCGAGCATCTCCGCTTGATAATCCCAAAGCAGCAGTGTGACCCCGTAATGTGAAACTATCTCGGCAAATTTTCTGCCAATGCCGCTCCCCGCCCCTGTAATGAGAATGGTTTTGTTTCTGTAGAAAGATTTCATTGCAAAAAGTTTTAAAAGCCCGGAAATTGTCCGTTTTTCATGTTGTCGTTATGTAACATTACACCTATTCCGATTGACCGCTGCCCGGTTGTGGTGTGCAATCCCGGTTCGGCATAAGTATAAATGAATTTGAAAACAGTGAACATAAACAATCATAGCTATGAAATGGAGATTAATTTCAGGTAAATTTGCGGCAATAGCGCTTGCCTTTTACTTTTTGTTTCCGTTTGCAGTTTTTGGCATTGAAAACGAACCTCAGGAGACAGAAATCACTCAGTGGCTGATTTTAGAGCCGGTCGGAATAAATCTGCCGGTCTATCACGATCAAAAAAATATCAGGGGTGAGACGTATGGCCCTGGCCTGGTTTGACAAGTACCTGAAAGATCAGCCACACTGGTGGCAGGAGAAGTACGGGGAGTGATTTGGTTATATATTTTCCGTGTCATATCCCCGGTAAAACATTATCTTTTCGGTTTATCCAACATCTCATTGGATATTTTTCACCCCGACATTCCGGCGATGTCAACGGAAGCGGGGTCTTTGTTCCAGAGACAAATTGTAAATAATTTCAATACTGAAGCTATTTTTCCAATCAACCGGATCTATTTACATATGAGAATTAAATTCAACCTGTTACTGGCATTTTTGCTGGTCACGTTTTCTGCCTGTGAAACGGCCACCGACCTGGACCGGGCAGCCGAAACCATCACCAAAGAATCGCTGATGACCCCGATTGAAATCCTTTCATCGGATGAATTCGAAGGCAGGGCACCGGCAACCAGGGGAGAGGATTTGACGATCGAATACCTGCTCGACTACCTGCAAACGGCAGGGATCGAAGGAGGGATGCCCGATGGTTCCTATATCCAGGAATTCCCGCTGATCAGTCAGAATGTAGATCGTGAGATGGCAGCAATGAGCATCAAAAGCAACGGTCAGACGGTCCTGGATGTGGAGTACTACGATGAGTTTATGGCCTGGCCAAGCAACCAGGAAGATATTGTCTCTATTGAAGATGCTGAACTGGTTTATGTCGGCTATGGCATCCAGGCCCCGGAGTACGACTGGGACGACTACAAGGGCAAGGATGTACGCGGAAAAGTGCTGGTGTTCAAAAACAGTGATCCTGCTTACGATCCCGATATTTTTGAAGGTGATACCCGGCTCTACTACGGACGGTGGAACTACAAATTCGAGATGGCCGAACAGATGGGCGCCCTTGGCGGGATTATCATTCATACCGATGAAACGGCCGGCTACGGCTGGACCGTGGTCGCCAATAGCTGGGGGCGGGAGCGGTTTTACCTGGAAGAGGAGGGGGATGATGATACGGAGCTGCCCGAATTCAATGCCTGGCTGACCAAAGAAATCAGCAGCGCCCTGTTTGAGGCAGCCGGGCTGGACCTTGACGAACAGTTGGTTGCCGCCGACGATCCGGAATTTGAACCGGTTCCCCTGGAAGGCGTGACGCTGGATATTTTTATGGAAGCCGAATACAAAAGAGATATGTCATCCCGGAATGTACTGGGAAAAATTGAAGGTAATGATCCGAATCTGAAGGATGAATACCTGGTATTTACGGCTCATCACGATCACCTGGGGATCACCGAGCCGGTAGATGGCGACTCGATTAACAACGGCGCTCTCGACAATGCAGCCGGAGTGAGTGCGGTGTTAAACCTGGCCAATGCATACAACCAGGTGGCAGATAACATGCGGCGAAGTGCACTTTTTCTTTTTGTAGGGGCTGAAGAGATGGGTCTGCTCGGCTCGCAGTACTGGGCGGAATACCCGACGGTTCATCCGGGCAGGGTGACAGCCAATATCAACCTCGATGGAATGAACGTGTATGGGGAGACCGATGATGTGGTCCTGGTCGGGTACGACCGCAATACGGTGAGCGATATCATCGTGCATCAGGCAGAGTTGGAAGGCCGGGTTGTGAAGTCCGATCCCAATCCGGAGCAGGGCTATTTTTACCGGTCAGACCATTTTTCACTGGCCAAAGTCGGTATACCGGCCATTTTTCCAAATGCCGGCAGGGATTTTATAGACAAACCGGATAATTACAACGCCCTGGTGGACAGTATTATGGCGGCCTCCTACCACACCGTTCACGATCAGATCAACGAGCACTGGGACCTCAGCGGAATGGAGCGCGATACACGCCTGTTTTTCCGGGCCGGAATGGAAATTTTAAATTCAGACCAGCTGATGGAATGGCGGCCAGGTGATGAATTTGAAGCTACCCGTCAGGAAAAACTCCGCGAAATTGAAGATGAAAAGGAAGAGGCCGAAATGGTGTACTGAAGCCGGTGGAATAATGTCAGGCAGCCGGAATGGATTTTGACAGGCTGCCTTTTCCCGAGTGAATCCGCCTCAGCCGGCACACACGCATCATGGCACATTATAAGCTGAATGGATGACGGCCATACAAATTGCATCCGGCCCGTCTGATTTAAAAAAGTTGTCGACAGTACAAAACAAGGAAATGACAAATTTCCCGTTTAAAACCCAGAGTATTATTGATTATCTTTAGCCTGCATTATTCAAAAACTATTTTTTTGTGGATAATGCAGGTTAGAGTTGCCATTAATTAAGAATCCAGATCTACAGCGATGAGTAAAAATATACAGGTTATAGCGTGGGTTGCATTTATTGCAATAGTCGGGGGGGTACTTTTCTACACCCTGGCCGGTGAAGGAAACACAGAAGGAACTGCCACCCAGGGTGAGCAGGAGCCCAGGAAAGTAGAAATCTTGAAATACAGTGATTATTCCTGCCCAGCATGCAAGCAATATATACCCCTGCAGGAACAGCTGAAACAGGACTTTGGCGACCAGGTCACCATTGAATACCGGCATTTTCCCCTCAGCGGTTTTCAGTTTTCAGATCTAGCCGCCCGGGCTGTAGAAGCTGCCGGTGAACAGGGCATGAAAAAAGAGATGCACGACAAGGTGTTTGAAGGACAGGAAGTTTGGACACGCGGCAATGCCGGGGAAATCTTCATGACCTATGCCGAGGAGCTGGGTCTGGACCTGGATCTGTTTGAAAATGATCTGAACTCAGAGCGCATCCGTGAGACCGTATCCCGCCAGCGATCGGAAGGCCAAAGACGAATGGTGCAGTCCACCCCAACATTTTTCATAAACGGACAGCGTCTTCAGCAAAATCCGCAAAGCTATGATCAGTTCCGTTCAATCGTTGAAATGTATATGTATCGATAGGAACCGGGATGATCTACGAATTCCTGAATAAATCGCCCGAGTTCAGCGACAAGGTCTTTGTTGCTCCAAGTGCTGATGTGATCGGCGATGTTACAGTGGGTGATGAGAGCAGCATCTGGTTCAACACCACGGTGAGAGGCGATGTAAACTGGATCAGAATCGGAGAGAGAACCAACATTCAGGACAACACCTGCATACATGTGATGAATCAGACTGGCCCCACCCGGATTGGAAATGAAGTGACGGTCGGGCACAATGCGATGATACACGGATGCACCATCAGGGACAGGGTATTGGTTGGCATTCATGCCACTGTGCTCGACAAGGTTACGGTTGAGCCGGACGTTATCATTGCTGCCGGCAGCCTGGTTCCGCCCGGAAAGACACTCGAGTCGGGCTATCTTTATATGGGTTCTCCGGTCAAACAGGTTCGCAAGCTGACCGGAGAAGAGATCGAGGCCATCAAGCTCCACTCTGATAATTACGTCAAGTACGCAAGGGCGTATATGCAGCTCGATACCTACGAACAAAATCCGTTCTACACACCTGAAACGTAATTGAAAAATGTCGTTTGGCGGATCATAAAAAACACCCTGTTTTTCAGCGAAATTTCCCCTTCAGCTGCGTTGAATCTAACATGGCGTGCTCACAACGTTCCGACAGCTGTACGGGACGTTTTCGCTGCCATTTTATCTTCGCCTTGCTGAGGATAAAATGGCTTGGTGAAATTCCGGCCAGTTGATTTAGTGATCGAGCTTAATCAGGGAATGACGATATTGGACATTCAGCATTCAATAGTTACTTCAAATATTCAACATTTACATTTTACTTTATCATTCAACATTCATTGTTCAATTTTCAATATTCTATTGTCTGGAATCTATCTTCATATACCATTTTGCAAACAAGCCTGTTCGTATTGTGATTTCTACTTTGTCACTCGACAGGAGATACGTAAGGATTTTGTGAATCGCATATGCGAGGAGATCGACCGGTATGCAGCCACCCGCTACTCGGAAGAACCTGTTAAGACCATATATTTGGGCGGAGGCACTCCCTCCCTGCTTGAAGTCGGCGAGATTGAAAGGATTTTCATCCATATCGAAAAGGTTTTCCGGCTCGAACCGGAAGAAATCACCATGGAAATTAACCCCGATGATGTTACCGTAGATTACCTGAAGGGGTTGCGGTCGCTGGGGATCGACCGGGCAAGCATGGGGATTCAGTCGTTTGATGCCGACAGGCTGATATTTATGAACAGGGCTCATACCCCCGATGAAGCTCGTTTTTCACTTGAGGTGCTGAGCCGGGCCGGCTTCAGGATTTTTACCACAGACCTGATTTATGGCAATCCCGGCCAGGAAACAGAGGAACTGGAAGCTGATATCGACCAGTTATTGGCGTTTGACCCGCCGCACATTTCTGCGTATGCGCTTACCATTGAACCCCGGACCCGGCTTGGGAAACAGGTTGAATTGGGCCGTTTAAACCCGGCCGATGATGATTTGGTTTCTGATCATATCGATCTGCTCAACGAAAAATTATCAGCAAATGGAATATACCGGTATGAAGTGAGCAACTACAGCAAGCCGGGGTTCGAAGCGGTTCACAATGGAAGCTACTGGCGGCATGAGAATTATCTGGGGTTCGGCCCGTCATCGCACAGTTTTTGGTGGGATGATGAAAAAGGCGCCAGCCGCTGGAAATCGGAGAATAACATCAATCTGTATCTCAGCGAGCCATTTGAAGAGCTTTACATGGAAAAAGAAAATCTTCCGATGGATGAGTTGGGTGAAGAAAGGCTCTTTTTGGGATTGCGAACCAGCGCAGGAGTAAGCTTGGATGAGCTTCATAACCGCTATGATTATCAGCTGAGCGCCAGGCAACGGGAATGGATCTCTCAAAAAAAGGATGAGGGCCTGTTGCAATTTGATAAGCAAATCATCGCGCTGACAGGCGATGGTGTTAAAATCGCCGACCATCTCATCGTGGAACTCTTGACAAGAAAATAAAAGACAATTGCCGATTGATATCCTCCGCCCGGATATTTGCGGGCTGTCGGTTGAATAAGAATGGGTGCATTACACTTTGCAAAACTCTGCCGGATAGCAAAAACACCTTGAAAAAGCCGGTAATGAATGCGCAAGCCTTAACTCCCCGACAGGAAGAGATTTCTCCTCGTCAACCGGTTCTACACCTTTACCTACTTTATACCTATTTTCCATGTTATATCTGCGCCCGTGAAAATTGAATAAATCATTTAACCCTTGGCTGACTTCGTAAAACCCGCGTTCATCGAAACAGAACCCGACTCTCATTTTCCAATTCAAAACCTTCCATTTGGCGTATTTGAACATCCCGTAACCGGTGAAGCCCGGTGTGCTACGGCAATTGGTAAATATTTGGCAGACCTCCGGGAACTTGAAGAACACAACCTGTTTGAGAATACAAAATTGCATGGAAAAAGGGCGTTTACGTTCTCCACGCTGGACCTGTTTTTGTCTCTGGGAACCTCTGCCTGGAAAGAGGCGAGGGCAAGGCTGAAGGAACTGTTAACGGGAGATGATCCGGCACTTGAACGGGATCCGGGATTGCGGGAAAAGGTATTTCATCTCAGGGAAGATGTAAAGATGCTGGTGCCGGTTAGAATCACAGATGTAACGGCTTCTCTGAACTCACTGTCTTACATAAAAAATTTGCAGTCCGTTTTCAATCAGGGGAAGGAGCTGGAACATAGACTGCAACAGATGCCGGTGCTCAGTCATGGAAGGCCGGCATCGGTTTTTATCAGCGGCACCGGTCTGAAGCGGCCTTACGGCCCGCGGCAGCTGCCGGGTGAGAAGAATCTGACCATCAGCCCGACTCGAATGCTCGATGTGGAACTATGCACCGGCTTTGTTACCGGAAAAGGAAATCTTCAGGGGATGTCGATGTCGGTTAGAAAAGCGGAAGAGTCAATTTTTGGTCATCTGCTGGTTTTGAACTGGATTGCCCGGGATTTTCAGGCTGGAAATGCAGATGATGTGAATCAGAAGCCGGGCTTTCATCTCATGAGCACGATCTCGCCCTGGATTGTGACATCCGATGCACTGGAACCGTTGCGAATTGATAAGGTGCAGGAAGAGGTCAGCATAATGCGCCATCTCCGGGCAAAAAAAGAACATCATTATGATATCCGGCTTGAGATGGTCATTGAATCATCACAGCAGGGTGAGCCCATTGCACTTACCGGTACAAATACCAGGTACCTGCACTGGAATCCGGCGCAGGAACTGGCCCATCGAACGGTTACCGGAGCCCGGGTAAACACCGGTGAGCTCTTTATTTCCGGCCCGGTCAGTGGTCCGGAAAGGGCTTGTTCCAGTTTAATGGAGATCACGGCAGACGGCAACGAGCTTTTGGTGTTACCCAACGGTGAAGAACGCATGTTCCTGCTTGATGGTGACAGAATCAGGGCCGGCGGATATGGTGAGGCCGGCGGCTACAGGATCGGTTTTGGTGAAGTCAGCGGATATATCGAGGCCGCTTTTTAATATGCCCTGCATTTCCCCAACTTATTGAGGGGAGATTCAACGCAGCTGAGGGGGAAATGCCGCTGAAAAACAGGGTGTGTTTTTCGAAGACTCCAATATTGGATCATAAAGAATTATAAATAATTAAGTTACATTACGTTTAACATTTTTACTGTGAGATATCCGGGCAAGCTGTATCGCAGTTTTATACCAGTCAATTTTTCTCTATAGCCTCATCATCCATTTTCTCCCCCCTTCTATTCTCTTTTTATGGATATATGCCACTATTTTATGAGCATCATTTTTTTCGACGCCCTTTGATTGCCTGCAGTCAGCCGGTAGATATATACGCCACTGGCAAGGTCACGGGCTTCAAAGCTCAAATTATGATGGCCCTGTAGATAGTCGCGGTCAGTCAGCGTTCTGACGTGTCTGCCTAGGATATCAAAGATATCAATTCGAACCCCTTGGCTGCGGTTGACATAAAACTGGATGTTGGTAGCAGGATTAAACGGATTCGGGTAATTTTGGAAAAGGGTGATCTCCTCCGGAATCACACTTTCTGCCTGAAGGGTGTACCGGATCGATTCACCTTCGGGTTCCTCTCGGTTGATCAGCACCACACCAAGCTTTTGCAAATCTTCCCAAAGCCAGCGGGTTTCCAGTACACTCCGGGTACCCG
>SKRC01000124.1 GCA_007118695.1 Balneolaceae bacterium
AATAAATAATGATCTAACGCCGGCATTGAAGCCGCCCGCATTACTCCATCACCCGGACAGTTATACAGCCCTGTCCTGCATGGAACAATTCCCAGCACCGGCAGTACGTTGCATAAAGATATCGGGTAACCAAAAATTTTTAAATAATTGATATGGCAGATTTGGATAAAAACTCTCCAGTTAATAAAATATATATAGTGGCCGCTGTCTCAATCGTGATTATCGGGCTGACGATCTATTTCTGGCCTGAGCAGGATCCGTTTTACGCGGACCGGGAACTGATCAGTGAAGCCTCGGCAGCACATATTGAGTTGGTCCAAAACGGCCTGGACAGGGGTGTTTCAGTTGGAAGTGTTCATATGGTTAAATCTGAAAACCCGAATCATATTTATCTCGGAGGATTGTTAAGAGATTCTGTTTTAAGAGGCATGTTCGCCTGCTGGCTGTTGGATGAAGAGGCCGGTGAAATCTATGCAGTCGATTTTCTGGCTGAAGAATTTACCCGTTTTACCCCGGCTGTTGATGCCGGCTTTGAAATACGGTATCCAAGCAAAGAGTGCGGAATTCTGGCCAATTTTCTTGAGTAACCATGATTGGCCGAAAAAATAGCCCGTCCGGCGACAACCGGACGGGCTGAAAAGTACTACTTAATCCCGAAGGGGTCCGGGATTCTTAGGAGCAGCCAGTTGTTGATCCACATGTTATGCACTTCAGGCAGGTGCCATTACGGATCATGGTCATGCTCCCGCACTCGGGGCAAGAGTCGCCTGAATAACCGAGCTGTTTGGCCCGGTCATAGTCACTTTGTGTCTCCACACTGTCTCCGGCCTTGGCTTGTGCCTGAGCGACCGGATTCTTTTTCCTGGATTCCACTTTCTTTGCCACTTCATTGGCAAGTTCCTCTTCTTCGGAAGGCCGAAGCTTCCGAATCATAATCTCTTCCGGCGGAACGTGTGCCAGATCATCCCTGCCGAGATAAGTCACGGCAAGCTCACGGAAGATGTAGTCGATTACCGATGTCGACATCTTCACATGCGGGCTGCCCGATACCATGCCACTCGGCTCAAATTTGGTAAATACAAACGCATCCACAAACTCTTCGAGCGGAACGCCGTGCTGAAGCCCGAGTGAAATGGAAATGGCAAAACAGTTCATCAGGCTTCGGAACGCAGCACCCTCCCGGTGCATGTCGATGAAGATCTCTCCGAGCTGGCCGTTTTCATATTCACCGGTTCGCAGGTACATGCTCTGGCCGCCGATCTTAACCTTTTGCGTATAGCCGGCCCGCCGGAACGGGAGTTTCTGGCGCCGCGCAACATATTTATGGATGATCTTTTCTGCCGTGTCCACTACCCTGTCCTGTTCCGACACCGTCTCCTCGTCAAATTCCTCTTCATCCAGTTCTTCGAGTACATCACTCATGGAATTGAGCGGCTGACTCAGTTTGGAGCCGTCGCGGTAAAGGGCATTTGCCTTGAGCATCAACCGCCAGGAGAGCATGTACGCCTCCTTGATATCGTCAACTGTCGCCTCATTCGGCAGGTTAATCGTCTTGGAAATAGCCCCCGATATGAAAGGCTGCGCTGCAGCCATCATACGGATATGGCCTTCGGCAGATATATACCGCGTTCCGATACGCCCGCATTTATTGGCGCAATCAAACACGGCAAGGTGTTCGTCCTTGATATGCGGAGCACCCTCCACGGTCATCGTGCCGCACACATAGTCATTGGCTTCCTGGATTTGTTCATTACTGAATCCAAGGTATCGCAGCATATCAAACTGAAAATCGGACAGCTGCTCTTCAGTGATATCGAGCACATCCTTGCAAAACTTCTCCCCTAGTGTCCACTGATTGAATGCAAATTTGATATCAAAACTGCCGGGCAATGCTTCTTCCACAGCCTCAAGCTGCTGATCGGTAAAGCCCTTCTCCCTGAGGCTCTCCGGGTTAATATGGGGGCAGCCGTCCAGTGAACCGGTGCCCTTGGCATAGTTGATGATCTCCTCAATCTGTTTGGGCCTGTATCCGAGATTCTTCAAAGCCAGGGGCACGCTCTGATTGATGATCTTGAAATACCCTCCACCGGCCAGCTTTTTGAACTTGACAAGGGCAAAGTCCGGCTCGATACCGGTTGTATCGCAATCCATGACCAAACCGATGGTACCGGTTGGTGCAATGCAGGTAACCTGCGCGTTTCTGTAGCCATACTTTTCGCCAAGCTCTACCGCCCTGTCAGCATCTTCCCTGGCCGCTTTGACCAGGTATTTGGGTGCATTCGACGGGTTGATTCCCAATGGCTTGATGGTGAGGCCTTCATACTCTTTGTGGTCGGCATTATAGGCCGCTCGCTTGTGATTTCTCATCACCCTGAGCATATGCTCTTTGTTCTCCTCATACCCTTCAAACGGGCCCAGGTCTTTCGCCATTTCAGCGCTGGCGGCATAAGACGACATGTGCATGCAGGAGGTAATGGCCCCGGTTATTGCGCATCCTTCCGGGCTTCCGTAGGGTACTCCCTGCACCATAAGTGCCGTACCCAGGTTGGCATAACCAAGCCCAAGAGTCCGGTAGACATAAGACAACTCCGCAATTTCTTTTGATGGGAACTGTGCCATCAAGACGGATATTTCCAGGACTACTGTCCACAATCTGGATGCATATCGGATCGATTCAATATCGAACTCTTTGCCGGTTTCATCCGTAAAATATTTCATCAGGTTCAGGGAGGCAAGGTTGCAGGCGGTGTTATCGAGAAACATGTACTCGGAGCACGGGTTGCTTGCCTTAATCTCTCCTCCTTCCGGACAGGTATGCCATTCATTGATCGTATCGTGGTATTGTGTACCCGGGTCGGCGCAGGACCAGGCGGCAAATCCGATCTGATCCCACAATTCCCTGGCCTTCAATGTCTTCATCGGTTCGGGATCGCGTCCCTCCTCTTTAGCCTTCCTTCGTTCAATACGCCCGTAAAGATTCCATTCCGCATCGTCAACCACTGCCTTCATGAATGCATTCGGGACCCGGACGGAGTTATTGGAATTCTGTCCGCTTACCGTCAAATATGCCTCGGAGTTCCAGTCGGTATCGTAGGAGTCGAACGCGATATCCGAAAATCCCTGTGCGGCCAGCTGAATCACCCGTTCAATATAGTTGAGCGGAACCTGGTCACGTTTTGCCTGTTTGATCGCTTTTCCCAGCTCCCTGTTCTTGAGCGGATCACGGCTTACAGCCCCATTCAGGGTGCGGCCATCCACTTCAACCGGCTTATGACAAAGGTTTATAATCTTTTTCAGGTGCTTCTGGGTGATTTTGGATCCTGCTACGATAGCAGCAACTTTCTGCTCCTCGCGCACCTTCCAGTTCACATACTCTTCAATATCCGGATGATCCAGGTCCAGGGTCACCATTTTTGCAGCCCGGCGGGTGGTTCCGCCTGATTTAATTGCACCTGCAGCACGATCGCCTATTTTGAGAAAACTCATCAGGCCGGATGATTTTCCTCCGCCACTCAACCGTTCGCCTTCCCCGCGCAAATCTGAAAAGTTGGACCCTGTACCTGATCCATATTTAAACAAACGGGCTTCACGTACCCAGAGGTCCATAATTCCGCCTTCATTCACAAGATCATCATGTACACTTTGAATGAAACAGGCGTGAGGCTGCGGATGCGTGTAGGCATCCGCAGATTTTTTCAACTTACCGGTTTTGGCTTCCACATAGTAGTGCCCCTGGGCCGGTCCATTTATGCCATATGCCCAGTAAAGGCCTGTATTAAACCACTGAGGGCTGTTAGGGGCAGCCATCTGATTTGCCAGCATGTAACAGAGTTCTTCATAAAAGACTTTTGCGTCCTCTTCAGAATCAAAATAGTCGTGCTTCCATCCCCAGTATGTCCAACATCCGGCAAGGCGTTGAAATACCTGGCGGCAGTCAATTTCATGCGTATAGCGTTTGTCTTCTTCAATCTTCTCAAGAGCTTTTTTATCGGCTTCCGATTTCTGCAGCCATTTGGGAACTCCTTTCTCAGAAACCTTTTTGAGTTTGGCCGGTATTCCAGCTTTCCTGAAATATTTTTGAGCAATGATGTCTGTAGCAACCTGTGACCATGATTCCGGTACAATCACGTTCTCCATTTTGAAGACCACAGATCCGTCTGGATTTTTGATTTCAGATTTGCGTGTATCAAATTTCAGATCACCAAAGGGAGAGTCCCATTCTGCTCTTGTGTAAAACCGGTTAAATTTCATATAAAATATCTTTTAAACTTTAAAAATTCTGACAGACGAGGTTGTTGGTTCCGCCCATTCTCTAAACTCAATAATTTCTTAAATGAATTGTTAACTAATATATTCGAGATCACCTATGCCATCAAGGAAAAAATCAATTTCTTTTCCACAAATTTGCAAAGTTATCCACATTAAGAAATCCGGGTTAATTCCTGATATTTACTTGAAATTTAAGACAAAGAAGAAACTAACACTATCATTGATTAATTACTGTACTTTAATCATATTTATCTTGGACCTGAAATTTTGTAAAACATTGATTATTTTAATTTTATCTACCATAATGTAAATCACCAGCGAGTTATCAACAAAATCAGGAGTTTTCCACAAATCTACCTGTTTTTGCCTGAATTTGTCAATGAAGCAATGTTAAGAGTATTGAAGTTTACTCCTGGAATCGAGCCCTGAAATTTAAATCAAATATATATTTAAATATCAAAATATTTTATAATTTTTAATTTCAATTACTTTGATATATAACCTGGCAATTGCCGCTAAATGACAGCCAGGGAACGAGTATGATTCATCACTGTATAACGTTCTCAACGTCAATTCCATACGCTTTTTTTTGCAATTTATGTGTGTCTGAAATTCCATCAGTTATTCAGGCAGGACACCTGGCTCCAATCCCAATTGTTCTGTTCCGGGTTGTTCTTAAAAAATATCTGTGAAAAGAGCCGGTTGAATTACTACTTTTGATTATCTGCTACCATTCCAAACCAATATTCACAAGACCAATGAATGTAACTCCCATCACACAGCTTTTTGCCGGGATACTTCTCGGGGCAAGCCTCATCGGGGTATTTTGGTATGTTTCCGGGACCGGAATCAATGTAAAAACTGTCGCCGCTGCAGAAAAACTGATCGGCCTGGAGTACAGTGATGAACAAAGGGAAAAAGTAATCGGCAGGCTTGAGCAAAGCCTGGAGAACTTTGAACAGGTCAGAGGCCTGGAAATGGCCAACGACATCGGCTTGCCTCTCTATTTCGACCCGACCCCACCGGGAAAAGTCTTTGATTTTGAGCCCCAGATTCCAATTCAATGGGAGATCCCCTCAGGCGTGGAATTGCCGGAAAACCGCGCAGAGCTGGCATTTTATTCCATCAAAGAGCTGGCTTCACTGATCAAACACCGCAAGATTACATCTGTGGAACTGACAGAATTTTTCCTGGAACGCCTTGAACAATACGATGACAAACTGGAAGCCGTAGTGACCTTAACCCGGGAGCGTGCCCTCGAACAGGCCCGGAAAATGGATGAAGATATCGAGGGTGGTAATTACCGTGGTATTCTGCATGGAATTCCCTATGGAGCCAAAGATCTTTTTGCCGTAGAAGGTTACAAAACCACCTGGGGAGCCACACCTTACAAGGACCAGGTAATCGATCAAACTGCCACCGTGATCAGGAAATTGGATGAGGCAGGCGCAGTCTTGATTGCCAAATTAACTCTTGGTGCTCTTGCCTATGGCGATATCTGGTTTGACGGGCGTACCAATAATCCCTGGAATCCGGATCAGGGTTCAAGCGGGTCATCGGCCGGCTCTGCCGCAGCAACCGTAGCGGGCCTTGTTCCCTTCGGTCTGGGCACCGAGACCCTGGGGTCGATCGTATCTCCGTCAACCCGTACCGGTGCTACAGGGCTGCGCCCCACTTTCGGGCAAATAAGCCGCCAAGGGGCTATGGCCCTGAGCTGGACGATGGACAAGGTCGGGCCTATCACCCGGTCGGTCGATGATGCAGCAATCGTGTACAATGCCATCCGCGGCCCGGACGGTTACGACCTGACCGTCAAAAACTATCCCTTTAACTATACGGGTAATGTGGATTTTAGTGCATTGAGAATCGGGTATTACAGGCAAGCCTTTGAAGCTACCCCGAACGGTGCATACTACGACAGCCTGTCGCTGGAGCGTTTGAGGGATATGGCCGGTGAGCTGATCCCGGTAGAACTGCCGGATCTGCCACT
This sequence comes from Balneolaceae bacterium, assembly GCA_007118695.1. Lineage (GTDB taxonomy): Bacteria > Bacteroidota > Rhodothermia > Balneolales > Balneolaceae > SKRC01. The sequence goes on from SKRC01000124.1 coordinate 6,260, forward strand.
AGGCGGGATGTTTAACCTGCTTACCGCAGAAGGAGCCGCTGCATTTGATGAACTTACACTTACGGGAAGAGACAGCCTGCTTGTCTGGCAGGATGATAACGCCTGGCCAAATCTTTTCCGGACAGTGCGGTTTCTGCCGGCAGTCGAGTGGATTCAACTCAACAGGGTAAGGGCTATGCTGATCGATCAGATGGACAAAGTCATGGAGGAAGTCGACCTGTTTATCACTCCCACCTTTGGTGGAAACAATCTGTTGATAACAAACCTGACCGGTCACCCGGCAGTCGTGATGCCAAATGGATTTTCCGAGGATGTGGAACCGGTCAGCATCACTTTTATCGGAAGTCTCTATGATGAAGCCACCCTGCTGGCTGTGGCTGACAAATTCCAAAAAGAAACCGACTTCCACCTGAGAAGGCCACCCTTATTTGTGGATTAGGATGGATAGTAAATTGGTGAGAGCCGGTTATTTGCAGGTATTGAATATACCGCTGGGTGAATATACAACTGGGATTGAAAATGAAAATTCCATCAGCACCATCGTTCTTGAAAATGGATACTTTACCAATACCATAGGATTTCATCTGCAAGAAGTAATTCGGATGGTTTTTCCGGAGAAGTTGATTGAAAAGCAACGTTGCGCAAACTCGTAAACCCATAGCCCCTTACAACATCGCCGGGTTACTGGATAAAGATAAACGGAATATGTACCATCATACAGCTGTATCTCTGAATAATTCTTAATTCATATTATGGAACATGTTCATCAGGAATCCTATACCATCCGGGCCAATGAAGTGGGGGCGAACGGGGTTGCCAGGCCCGACAGCATGGCCGGCTTGCTTCAGGAAATCGCCGGAAACCATGCGAATATTCTGAATTTTGATATCAAGGACTTGCAGGGTGAAAATAGTACATGGGTATTGCATCAGCTGCATATGTGTATGTACAAGTATCCGTCATGGAGAGATACCATCACCATCCAAACCTGGCCCAGTTCCGGTGACGGGCTGCGCGCCTACAGGGATTTTCGAATACTCGATGCCAGCGAAACAGAACTTGGGGTGGCACTGAGTTACTGGCTGATTATGGATCTGAGCAGCCGTAAACCGATACGCATTCCCAAAGCCGTATTGGATCTTGGCCTGGAAACCGACAACCATGTACTGCCGGTTTCCAGCGAAAAGATGAATTGGGAGATCGGGGATGGCCACGGTGATTCATTTAAAATAAGGCGTACCGATGTGGATCTGAACCGGCATGCAAACAACGTGGCATTTATACGGTGGATACTCGAATCCGTTGATGAACCTACCTACCTCAACAAAACATGTGCGGAATTAAATATTCAGTTCCGGTCCGAAGCCAGGCTCAACGATGAAGTTGAAGTTATATCCTCGAATCAGGGTTCCGATACGAAGTATAAGCATCTAATCAAGCATGGCGACCGCCCGCTGGGAATCGGTTTAACCAGGTGGGAACGTTAACCCGTTGGTTGCGAATTTACATTTACTCCAATCCGGATCAAATTTCAGCCAGGATCTTGTATTCAACTCCCTGCTTTATCCCAGACCGGGGCAAAAGTAGGATTTACCAGCCTGTGCGATTTCTCAATTTGGTCAATCTGTTCAAACTGCTCATCGGAAAGTGCAAAATCAAAGATATCGAGATTTTCCCTGAGGTGATCTACTGATGATGCTTTGGGAATCGCAACCACATTTTCCTGCTCAATCAGCCATCGTAGAGCTACCTGTGCAGGAGTTTTACCGTGTACCCGGCCAATCTCTTGTAAAGTCTCATTCTCCATAACTTTGCCCTTTGCCAGCGGACTGTAAGCCATCACCAAAAAATCATTGTCGTAGGAATAATCCAGCATATCAAACTGAGAGAGAAACGGATGGAACTCAATCTGGTTGCAAAAAAGCGGTACGCGCAATTCTTCGATTGCCTCCCTTATCAAAGGTAGTGTAAAATTACTCACCCCGATATTTAAAGCCTTGCCCTGATCACGAAGGATCAGCATCGCTTCAAACGTTTTCTTCAGAGAAAAATTTTTATTCGGCCAGTGAATAAGCAACAGGTCCACATAAGGAGTATCAAATTCTCTCAGACTGTCTTCAACTGACAATAAAACATCGTCGTGATCAAGATTTGTGTGCCAGATTTTCGTGGTAACAAAAAGCTCTTCACGGGGTTTACCCGATCTGCGGATCGCCTCACCCACTTCTTTTTCATTTTTGTACATCTGCGCTGTATCTATATGGGTATATCCAATATCAAGCGCTGATCTTACTGTCTTATAACATTCTCTTCCAAAGAGCTGATACGTTCCTAAACCTATTTCAGGCACATTGTGGCCTTGAACTGATTTGAAGTGCATGTAACTTGTTTTATGCTGAATTAAATGGTTAAAATTAAAATTCTAAATCGAATTCATGAATATAAAAGCATCGTAATCTCATTTTCCTGTTTTCAAAACAGTCATAACTTTTTGATACCCGGTCTATCCGATTGCCGAACATTAAGTCATCAAGTATAATTTCATGAACTGAAGGCAAAGTTGCCAAAATTATAGGGTTATTTGGAAAGATTAAATGAAATAATCCTTGATATAGTCGATATTTTCAAAAGTAGTATGTTATTTAAAAACAGTATTTACAGTTATTGTCCATTGGAACAACCGGGCAGTATGTAAGCCCGGTTCATCCGGCCACGGGGTTCTATTTGATAAGGGTCATTTTCCTTGTAAGTACCCTGTTACCGATTTCCAGATGAATGATATAGATGCCGCTTGGCATTTCAGTACCATCCCAGACAACTGTATGCTCTCCCGGTGGCAACGTTTCATCCAGTAACTGCGCAACTCTCTGACCAACAACATTGTATATACCAACAACAACCTGTTGTTGGTCAGGCAGATAAAACCGGATATTGGTCGCCGGATTAAATGGGTTTGGATAGTTTTGATACAATTCAACCCTGTCCGGACTTGAATCCCTATCCTCTGCAGTTGGTCTCATATAAGGATCCGGATTGACTGAAATAGCAAATCGTTCATAGGATTCGGTGGTATTGAGGGGATGAATTCCCGGATTATCAGAAAGTTCCGGTTTCTGTTGTAAATTGGCTGACGCATCAAAGGTTATCTGCTGATCTTCCCTCATATTAACCGTTTGGCCGGTTTTTAAATCTGTTATTTTCACCTCCCAGGCATCAGGAATATTTCGGAACTCCTGCCACCGAAGGGTATGTTGACCGGACACATTGTAGGCGATATGCCCCATCCTCAATTCAAATGGCTGTTCAATTTCAAAAGGCCGGGCATCCTGGGCCAGAAAAATTTGATCTCCATTTTCTTGTCCGATAAAATAGATGATGGAGCTTCTCTCAAAATCTTCATTGGTAAAAAACGGCCATAATTTTCTAATATCCAATGGATCTGATCCATGATCTGCCTCTTCATGAAAATAGAGAATGGCAGCATAATCTTTCAAATTATTTTCCCGGTTGCCATCCAGGCTCAACTCAAACTGGATTGCCCTGTTTCTGGATTCCAGAATCGATTTTTGATGTGTGGTCAAATTCTCATCCCGCTCAAACCGAACGGATTCGGCATCCCTGTTTTTTATGATAAATGCCTTCCATGGTTCGATTGTGCTGCCTGGCTCCTGAATCACAAATGAATTAAGAACAAGATCCCATACCTGTGCAGGGTAACTTGCAAAACTCCCGTTCTCCGGAACCACCTGGTTTAAAGTAATCTCTTTTTCATATGGATTTCCCAATAATAGCCAACGCCCCTCTTCTTCGGGAAGCTTCAGTTCAACCGGAGACTGTGAATCAGCTTCCCTGGCTTTCATCCTGTATTTTTCTGCATCTCCTCCAGGTGTTAATCTGGTCAGTAATCCGGATCCGGGCGGTAACCGGTCGACCCCGCCATTCACTTTTCCGGTCCAGTAACCCTCACCTTCCTGTACATTCAAATCCAGTCTGCCAGGCGGGCTGATCATAAACCACCCCTGTTCAGAAGGAACATCATAGGTAAAGACTCGTTTTGTACCGCCCCTGGAGCCCGGCGACCCGTAAAGATCTCTTGAAAATTGCCGGTCGGAAGCCCGGTATTTGTTAATGGATGCATAACCATCCATTACATCGTAAACACCTTCAAGTTCCCATGCCTTGTTTCCCGACTGAGCATCATAGGCAGCTCTCATGATGCGCTGATCGTTTTGAATAAGTTCAATCATGCCGCCATGAGCAGGCAGCTGAAACCCGGAAATCACCAGGTCTGCATTAAAGCCGATATGCTCAATATCCCTGTTTGCTATAACAAGCCATTGATACGGTAAAACTTCAACCGATTGCCGGATCCTGTATTCATGGTCACCGGTCCTCAGGTTCAACCCCTGCAGGTCAATCGTTTCATTCGTAGTATTATATAATTCAATATAGTGCAGCCTTTCCCCTTCCACAGCCGAACCGGGAAATATTTCCGTAATGACCAGGTCGGCCATATCAAAAATCTCATTTTGCCTGAATTCATCCGGTTTGATCTCCACGCGCTGCAAAGCAAATGCATCAGCCGGATCTGTACCGCCTGACCTGGCCACTTTGATGGAAAATTCAATAGTTTCTCCGGGGCCGATTAAAAGCTCTTCTACCATTGTATTAATACTGGTTTTATTCCACTCTCCCCCGTCTCTTCTGAATTGATCGGAACTGAGCAACCTTTCACTGCCGGTAACGGACCCATATGTAAATTGCAGCAACAAATCCGATGCGGCATTGCCATGCAACTGAACAGCAAGGTCAAGACCGACCTGTATACGGTCAATGGTTTTACCCGAAGTATTTTCAAATCGAAACCGGATTAATTCGTAAGCATCCGGGCTTACGGCATGATAGGCAAGATAAAGTCCGTCGGGTCTCCGCATGATATAATGCCCCACTTCGTCTTCGGCGGCACGTAACTCTGTTATCCCGAACAATCTGCTCAGTTCATGGTCTGACGGATCCAGCTTCCAATAATTCCTGTTTGCTAAATCAGATACTTCACCTATCTCCAGTTCAAAAGTTTGAAGATTCTCAAACTTCAACTGTCCGTACAACTGATCATTCAATGAGATCGTAATCAGCAGTAAAAACATTAATATGTATAAGAAATCTGATACGCAATGTAGCAGTTTGCCCATAGGCATACAGTTAGCTTACTTGCTATCCCTTTCTTTATAATTAAATGAATTTGTACGTACCAAGCCAGCATTATCTGTTATTTAATTGTTTTTTCTTTTCTTTCACGTAAAATCCCTTCTAATCATAATCATCAGAATAGAGGATGTGAACAAATCATATCAATATTAAATCTATTCTTTAATCAAACGGTCCCTGTTTTCCCTGCTCATTTCCGTCAATTGCACCAGATTGGGATTGTCCATTTCTATCAACTTGTTGTATTCCTCAATTGCCTTTTTCACATCCCCTTTATTTTCAAGTGTTTTCGCATAAACAAAGTGAAATATTGTATTTTTCTGATACATTTCTCTCAGTGCTGACAGGTAATCAAGTGATTCATCAAATCGTTCTTCCCGGTTATACAAATAAGCCAATATCATTTTTGCATCAGCACTGACATGACTTTCCGATTCTGCGGCTTTTTTCAGTTCAGAATATCCGGTTTCCACATCTCCATTCAAACCGAAGAGTCTGGTAAGCCATTTCAATGCACCCGGCACACTTCCAACCATGTAGTGATATATACCCCTGCCTATGTTTACCTCCGGCATGTTTTCATCATATTCAAGCAGCATTTGGGTATATCCGAACCCTGTTCTTCCGGCTCTCAATGCACTTCGGATATTATTTTCACCGGATGAAACCAGGCTTTGATAGCCATATAAACCACTTAACATCGCCACAACAGCAGTATCATCCGGATGTTTCCTTAATTCCTCTTTACCAACCCTGATCGCAACCCCGGATTCTGCCATAAATTGTTCTGCCAATTCCGGGGTTTGTTTTACAAAGAAATATTCCCAAAACGGGATCATGGAAGCGAAAAAATACCCCTTCGGATCATCCGGCGCCAATTGCTGCATCAACTCAAAATCTTTATTGGCTCCCTCCCAATCGGTTTGATAGAATGCGTCAATGCCATCGGCCATAATCTCGTTGTACGTCCGGCTCTCATGCCCTGCTGAATTCAATGATACAGTGTCTCCGGACTGTGTCGTTTGAGCAAAAATTGAAAGCTGCAATGCAAAAACAAGCAGGGTAAAAGGGAATTTATGGGTATGCATTTCAGTGAACTCTATCAGGGGTTATTCATCGTCAAAGTGCAGAGCACCGAGCAATCCTTCGGTATGGGCAACCGCTACCGCAACGGCAGCATCGCCTGTTACATTAACGGCCGTACGAAGCATATCCAGTATTCTGTCGACACCAAGAATAAGCGCAATTCCCTCCACCGGAACCTGTATCGCCTGAAGTACGATTACCAGCATGATGATTCCCGCTCCAGGAACTCCGGCAGTGCCGATTGAGGCCAGCGTAGCAGT
>SKRC01000097.1 GCA_007118695.1 Balneolaceae bacterium
GCGGTCGTGCCACTCCATAAAGCTGATCTGCTCCTCAAACAAGGTCTCGATTTCCGATTCGTCGAGGCCATACCCGATCAGTTCCTCGAGCATGAGCTTCATTTTTTCAGCGCCCGTCTCAAGCCGCTGGGATTTATCGAGCGTGGTATTCTGCCGCGTTACTACAAAGCCGCGGCCCTGTTCACTTTCGACCAGCCCTTCTTCGGCGAGCATGTGATACGCCTTGCGCACGGTGTGGAAACTGGCCTCCAGCTGCTGACCGAGGTCGCGGGTCGACGGAAGCAGCTCGCCCACCTGAAACTGCTTGGTGGCAATCATCAACCGGATCCGGTCGGCTATGTGTTTGGCGGAGTGTTTCATTTGATTCGGAAGGTACTGGATTCCTGTGAGAGTGGGTAGTTACCAGTGTTACAGTGTTACAGTGTTACAGTGTGGCAGGGGGCAGTTGGCAGTTGGCAGGGGCAGGAGATCTCCACTTGAGGGGAGATATTCGTTGTGCGTTCAGCACAATGAATTGAGGGGTGTTCAAGGGAATTGGCAGGAATGCTGTAATGATAGTCAGGGAGAGACTGTTCAGAAAAGTGTGTCATGTTTCCTCCTGTCAGATACCCACTCAATTCCACAGAACACCCCTCGGCGTCGCTTCGCTCCACCACTCCCCTGAAGGGGAGACTTTCAGGTTATTCAATCCTCAATACTTTCGCCCCTTTGATGGCGCCGTGTTTCATCTCCATAAGTGCTTCGTTGGCGTCCTCCAGCGGGTAGAGCTGTACGTCGGGCTTGATCCCATACCTTGCGGCTGTCTTCAGCATTCCGGCGACATCTTCGCGCGTTACATTGGCCACCGATTTGATCTCTTTTTCCATCCAGAGGTGTTCCGGGTAGTCGATCTTTAACAGGTAGTCTTTGTCGAACGATTCCTTGCGGATGGCATTGATCACCAGGCGCCCGCCGGGAACCAGGTTTTTCAGCGCTTCCACAACCGGTTTCCAGGCCGGCGTGGTATCGATAATCGCATGGAGTTTTTCCGGGGATGAATCGGCTGTATCACCGGCCCAAACCGCCCCGTTTTCCACGGCAAAGGCCCGTTCATCCGGGTTACGCGCAAACACGTACACAGCACTTTCCGGGTAGAGATGACGCACCATCCTCAGAACAAGGTGCCCGGAAGCACCAAACCCTGTCAGTCCCAGCCTTTCGCCGTTATTCAGGCCGGTCAGCATCAGCGAACGATAGCCAATCGCCCCGGCACACAGCAGCGGAGCAGCTTCCTCATCCTTCAACTCATCGGGAATCCGGCAGGCAAATTCGGCCGGCACGATCATGTATTCCGCATAACCCCCATTCACATCCCGGCCGGTCGCCCTGAAATGCTCACACAGGTTTTCGCGGCCATCGAGGCACTGCCCGCACCGTCCGCACGCTGAATGGATCCAGGCAACCCCCACCCGGTCTCCCTTTTTGAATTTTTCTGATTGACCCCCTGCATGCTGCACCACACCCACTACCTGATGGCCCGGTACAACAGGGTATCGGAGCGGCGGCGTACGCCCCTCAATTTCATCCAGTTCGGTATGACAGACCCCACACACAGATACACGAATCAGCAGATCGGTTTCATCCGGGTCCGGAATAGGAATGTCTGCGGCTACCAGCGGCACACTGCTCTCACCGAGATCGACTATTGATTGAAGGAGCATGGATCTCATCGGACCTTTGGTGAATTTTGAGTTTAAGGTTATTGCAAACGGGTTTTAATCTGAACGAACAATGCTTTAGTTTAAATGCTTTTTTTGAAAAAAACAGTTTTCAGGGTTGCCTGAGAAATATTTTCTGTGTATATCGGATAACATTATAACAATCAGGTGTGTAGACATAAATAATAGGAGGGTAACATGAAAACAATGATTGCATCAGCTGTAATTCTAACAATTCTCCTCATTCCCTGCCTGCTTCAAGCACAAGCTGACCAACGAGCAGAGGATGAGATCGTAACTTTTAAATATGGGGTAGGGTTTCAGGGGACCTTTCCCGCATCAGGGTTAAGTGGTATGATGAACATCACCGATGATATTGCCATTCAGGCAATTGCCGGATTCTTTGGAACACTTCGTACTTTTTCCGGACGCGGGCTTTATAAATTTCAGCAGGAAGAGTATTGGGATCTTTATGGATACGGTATGATCGGAGCCTGGAGTTACAAAGGCCTGACAACGGCAGCCACCCGCACAACGGAAACAGTTCTCGGCCTGGGGATTGGGGGTGGAATACAATACGACTGGAGAGCATTCAATCAATCCCTGCCACCCATTGCCTGGAATCTTGAACTGGGAATCGGCTATGTTGACTTTAATGAGGTTAATTACTCCTTTTCAACCATCATGATAGGGGCTGGTATTCATTACAGGTTCTAAGACTTCTCCCCCGTGCATTGACGGGGGAGTTTATTTCTTTCCACTGATTTATACCCTCTTCAGGCCGATTCGCTGGCGTTTCTGGTCAATATTGAGGACTTCCACGTCGATCACATCCCCGACACTCATCTCATCCAATACGTTCTCGACGCGTTTGCCATCGGTGCGCATCTGGCTGATGTGAAGCAGCCCGTCGGTCTTGACGCCAATGTCGACAAAAGCCCCGAAATCGACCACATTTCTGACTGTTCCCTTCAACTGCATTCCCACTGACAGATCCTCGAGAGACAGTACATCCTGCCGCAAGATCGGCTTTGGCATCTCCTCGCGCGGGTCGCGACCCGGTTTCAGCAGGTTTTCGATGATCAGTTTCAGAGTCGGCTCCCCAACCCCGATTGACTCGGCCATCTCTTTCACGTTCACTTGCTCCAATTTGGCCGCCGGCTCCCGGTTTTTACCCGTCAGCTTCCGGGGATCAATGCCCAACAGGTTGCACAGTTTTTCGGCCGTATCATAGCTTTCGGGATGGATGGCGGTGTTATCGAACGGGTTGGGTGAATCCGGAATTCGCAGGAACCCGGCCGCCTGTTCATAGCGAAACGGGCCAACCCCTTCCACCTCCAGCAACTCCTCGCGCCTGGTGAAACTGCCTTTTTCTTCCCGATGACGTACGATCTCTTTGGCTGTGGTCTTGCCCAATCCCGATACATAATTCAGCAGAGCGGAACTGGCGGAATTCAGGTTAACCCCCACATGATTAACGCAGCTCTCCACCACATCATCGAGCTGACTGCCCAGCTTTACCTGGTTGACATCGTGCTGATAGAGACCGACACCGATCGATTTGGGATCGATTTTCACCAGCTCGGCCAGTGGATCGAGCACCCGCCGGGCAATGGAGATATTCCCGCGCTGAGCCGCGTCGAGATCGGGAAATTCCTCGCGGGCAATTTCCGAGGCCGAGTAGACCGATGCACCGGCTTCATTGACGATCAGGTAGGCCAGTTTAAGATCGTTTTTCTGGTCTTTCATCTCCCCGATCAAATCCGCCACGACCGACTCGGTTTCCCGGCTGCCCGTCCCGTTGCCGATGGCAATCAGGTCAACGGCATGCTTACCGATCAGTCGCTTAAGCTCTTTTTTGGCTTCATCCACTTTGTTATGCGGCGGGGTGGGGTAAATGGTGATGCCTTCCAGAAAGGTGCCTGTCTCGTTTACAACAGCCACTTTGCAGCCCGTCCGGAAAGCGGGGTCGATGCCCAGCACCACAGTGGATTCGAGCGGGGGCTGAAGCAGCAGGTTCCGTACATTTTCAGCGAACATCCCGATGGCGTGATCCCCGGCGCTTTCGGTCAAATCCGAGCGCAGTTCTCGTTCCAGTGATGGCTTCAGCAGCCGTTTCCAGCTGTCTGAAACAGCTTCCTGCAGTTCGCCGGTAAAGATGCTGTAATCGTTGGAGATCACAATCTTGTCAATCTCCTCAAGGGTGCGCTCTTCCCATACTTCAATGTCCACTTTCAATATACCTTCCCTTTCGCCCCTGTCAATAGCCAGAATCTGGTGGGGTTTCACATACTTTACCTTGTTCGAAAAATCATAATAGGTTTCAAAGACCGCTTTTTCATCTTTTTTCCGGGCCTCATCGCCGGCTGCCTTGCTGGTCATGGTTCCGAACTGGCGAAGCTGTTTCCGCAGCATATCACGCACATCCAGGTGCTGACTCACGCGTTCGGCCACAATATCGCGCGCCCCGGCAAGTGCCTCCTCCACGGTTGGAACCTCCTTCTCCTCATCCACAAACTCCGAAGCGTACTGTTCCGGTTCCCCTTTGGTTATTTCCTGATCCCAGATCATATCGGCCAAAGGTTCCAGCCCTTTTTCGGCCGCTTTGACCGCCCGTGTTTTACGCTTTGTTTTATACGGCAGATACAGATCCTCCAGGGTCGTGAAGTCGCTGCATTTTACGATGGCATCGCGCAGTTCATCGGTCAGTTTTCCCTGCTCGTCAATCGTCTTGAGAATAAATTCCTTGCGCTGCTCCAGCAGCCGGCGGTCTTCCAGGTTCGTTTTCAGCTCGCGCAGCTGTACTTCATCGAGGCCGCCGGTCATCTCCTGGCGGTACCGGGAGATAAACGGAACCGTTGCGCCTTCATCCAGCAGTTCGGCGCTCTTCTTCACCTGCCGGAGCTTTAGGTTCATATCCCTGGCGATACTTTCAAAAATCTGATTGTCAGTCATTTTACAGTTTCAAATTGTTCGTTTCAAAATACAAGATACGATGTGTTGATGCCTGGTGTTGAGGTTCTATAGGGATCTGTCTTTGAATTCTTGTGCAGATACTTTTTTGAGTGATACAAGATACAGGATGTTGTAATGGAGTGTCGAAGTAAAATCGGGATTTAATCCTGTATGTCTGTTAAGATGCATTATTACGAGATACATGATGCAGGATGCTGGAAGCTAGATGTTGTATGGTGGTACCGAAGCTAATTCCTAATTGGCTCTCGTATGTTTGTTTAGATGTTTTATTACGAGATACAGGATACAAGATACAGGATATTATACCGAAACGAATTCAGGGTATGTTTCGGATACATGTTTTGATGCTTTATTACGAGATGCAAGATGCATGATGCAAGATACAGTGCTACAGTGTGTCAGTTAACAGTGTACAACTCACGACTCACGACTAATAACTAAAAAGGTATCTCATCGTCAAAATCGTCGATTGGCGGGGAGTCGTCCAGGTGCCCGGAGGGAGGTTCCGGGGAGGAGCTTCCGCCGGATTTATCTACGCGCCAGGCTTTCACGTCGGTATACCAGCGGCCATTATATTCCCGGCTTTGCAGGTCGATGTGCGCAGTTATCTTCTCATTTTTTGACAGATCAAACTGTTCAATATTATCACCCCAAGCGGTGATGCAGATAGTTTTCGGATACTGATCATCCGTTTTAAGAATAAAATCCTGTTTCCGCCAGGGGCCTTTGCTGCTTTTCCCCGACTGTTCTTCCAATATATCGATAACGGTTCCGGTCACTTCCATAAAATTGCTTCTGTTTTTTCGTTTTGATGGTATAATCCTAAAAAGTCGTCAGACTTTTTTACCCCCCTCCGGCATACCTGTCGTTCCCGATCAGGCACGTCAGGAAAACACTAAGTGCTAATGTTGCAACCACTAACTTGGTTTAATACCAATAATCATGGCCAGCAACAGGTATTGCCCATAAATCTTTTCAAAGGGGATTTTTCTCTGACGATGACATTGTTGTCACTGTAATCATTAACGGGTTATAACACCAGCAACTTAATAAACTAACCCGAGGCAGAACCATCGGAGTATCCATATGATTTCAATTTTTTATTCTTTCCGGCCCCGATCCCTAAAGCGTCCGGGACGGGCCTGGGAATTGAACCACCTTTGGATTAAAAAAGAAACATATCCTTACTTTTTCAACATCGAGTTCAATCCTGACAAGTCGCTGGATCATCCCGATTGGCCTCCAGGGATCATTGGCCCTTCGGCAAATTTGGGTTCATGCCTTCCGGGTGAAAGGTACAAAACTGTGAAGGCCAAAGCTATCCTTGAACGGCATCACAGTAGCTTACTTTTCAATCCGGTGAACGATTAGTCAGATTACCATCTTCATCCCATTCAGCAATAATGCCTCTCTCTTCGGCTTTGATCGTTTCCTCCAGTGTTTTCTCATCGTAGGAGAGTCCGTGGCGCTCAAGTACCTCATCCGGAACACCGTCCCAGAAGTTGGGTGTGTTGCCAGCATAACCCAAATCTCTGATGCCCATTTCTGAGGTAAAAAACCCGGTCGCCACCAGGTTGCGCATCCGGTTGAAAAAATTCACCCCGTATTCCATTTCCGGAGCCGCATCATCCGGCCAGGCAATCTCATCAATCATCTCCTTCTGCTCGGAGTCGCTGCACTCGACAAATGGCTTGCCAAACCGGCTGTTGCACTGGTTGTTCAGCCACATCAGACCACCTCGCGTCGGCACCTGGAACGAAGGAATGTCTTTCATCATAAATTCAATAAACTCCACCACTCCCGACTCGCTCGCACTGCCGGAGACCTCATCGGCCGGAATTATGATATTGGCAAGCACTTCTACCATTCGTTTTTCAGCAGAGGTAAAAAACGTCTCGCTGTGCAGTCGCTCATCACGGGCGATCTCCACATCAGTCCGGCCGTAGCCGCCGCCATTCTCGGCAATGATCCGTTCACTTTCTTTTCGGTCCTCTTCGGTGCAGCCGGCGGTCATAATCAGCCCGGCCCCGAACGTTCCGGCTAACAGCAGTTTTAAATGTTCCCGTCTGTCCATAGTTGGTGTGTTTAAATTTATGTTCTGATTAAGATATTCATCGTCGGCAAAAGCCGGAGCGACACCGCCTTTTACCGGCAGCCAGCGGGATACCAAAACCTGCCATTTCCCACGGTCACCTGCCATTGCCTCTGTCAACTGCCCACTGCTACCTGCAACCTGGCCACTGTGTCCGCACTTGATACACTGACACACTGCAGCACTTACACACAGTAACTGCCTACTGTCATATATTGCGTTTCTTCATCTGATCGACAATATAATCCGAGGTTCGCCATGAGAGTGCAAGAATGGTCCAAGTCGGGTTTTTATCGGCCTGGGAGACAAACGTACCGGCATCGACCACAAAAAGGTTTTGGCAGTCGTGTGCCTGCCCGTACCTGTTGAGAACCGAGGTGGACGGGTCATCCCCCATACGGGTTGTGCCTACCTCGTGGATGATCCGTCCCGGGGCATGCAGGCCGTAATCCTGGTCGGCACCCGGCTTGCTGCCAACCAGGATACCACCCATGCTGGTCAGAATCTCTTCAAACGTCTCATGCATATGTTGTGCCTGTCGCAGCTCGTGCTCACTCCACGAGTAGTTGAACCTGAGCACCGGAATCCCGTATTTGTCCACGGTATCGGGATCGATCTCGCAGTAATTATCGTAACGAGACACACACTCGCCGCGGCCGGATACACCGACGGTTGACCCATAAATCTTGCGAATATCCCGCTTCAGTCCTTTGCCATACCCGCCATTCGGGGACGGTTCGCCAAATTCATCTTTGATATGCTGCCGCATGCTATCCATGCCGAATCCGAAGCCGTAGGAAGGCATACCCATTCCGCCCCAGTACTCAAGGTGGTAACCTCTAGGGAAATCTTGTTGGGCATTATCGAGCCACCAGGGCGAGTAGATATGAGCCCCGCCTACCCCGTCTTCGTTATAGCGGCCCCGGTCGATCAGATCCGGCATGATCGCCATCCGATCGGCGCCGGTCGAATCGTGCAGGTAACGCCCCACCACACCACTGCCGTTGGCCAGTCCATCGGGATGAGCCGATGATTTGGAGTTGAGCATAATCCGGGCCGATTCACAGGCAGAGGCACCCAGCACCACAGCCCGTCCTATAACCTGGTATTCTTGCATATCGGTGGTATCCACATAAATCACACCGGTAGCTTTCCCGTTATTGCCGGTCGTGACCTCCCGTACCATCGCGTTAGTGTACAGATCCACTTCTCCCCGTTTCATGGCCGGCTGCACCAGGCAGGTGCCGGAGGAAAAATCGGCATAGGCATTGCACGCCCGGTTGCATTGATTGCAATAGAAACAAACGCCGCGCTCGTCGTTGACCGGACGAGTGAGAATCGAAAGCCTGTTCGGGATGACCGGGACACCGGCTTTCTCTGCTCCTTTTTTGATATAGAGCTCATGCAGGCGCGGTTTGGGCGGTGGCAGGAAAAACCCATCGGGATCGTCTTCCAGTCCTTCATTGGTACCGAACACACCAATCAGTTTGTCCACCTTGTCGTAATACGGTTTGATGTCTTCGTAACCGATCGGCCAGTTTTCGCCCAGCCCGTCCTGGTCTTTTCGTTTGAAATCTTTCGGGCCAAATCGCAGGGAGATACGTCCCCAGTGGTTGGTTCTACCGCCTAGCATCCGCGAGCGAAACCAGTCGAATTCGGTGTCACCAGCCCGGGTATAGGGTTCCCCCTCGATCTCCCAGCCTCCCCATGCGGCATCAAAATCACCGAATGGGCGAACCGTGCTAGCTCCCCGCCTTGGCGACTCCCATGGCCAACGCAACTGGGTACGATACTTCTCTTTAGCCGGGTCAAAATCACCACCGGCTTCCAGAACAGCCACCGACAGGCCGGCACTGCCCAGGATTTTGGCAGCCATCCCGCCGCCGGCCCCCGAGCCGACAATCACAACATCATATTCTTCATTCGATTTTCGTATTTCCGTATTCATGAATAATTCCCGGATATATTTAATGCGTTATGTTTCAGAACCCGTACTTTACAATATTTTTTTCAGAAAATCAGAATTCAGTTCTGCAACTTCCGGATCACTCACCCCTGTTCTTGAGAATAAACAGTCCATTGTGGATATCGCTGGCCACTACAGTGTTGCCACTGAACCACGGGTAAACGCTCCATACCCCACCAAACTCCAGGGCCACCTGTCCGGGAGTGGTATCGAAATAACCGGTTTCTTCGAGCCGGGCATTCGCAAGGTCAGCCAGACGCAAGATCCGCAATCCGGCCAGGTAATTGCCCTGGTAGACGTAATTATCCCGGATAAAAAGATTGTGACTAACGGCATTGGTCCCGTGATCATGGAACCCGACCAGTTCCGGATCTTCCAGATCCTCCACATTCCAGATATATGTTCTGGTTGGATGACCATTATGAATTTCATCGAGTTCATCGTTCATCAGAAAATAGCGGTGATCCTCGGTTAGCCAGCCCTGATGGGAGTAGGCAGCCCCGTCATAACCGGTCACCGACAACGTAGCCGGTGCGGATTTGTCTGATACATCCGTAATCAAAAATTTTAATTCACTGGAGCTGAAACAGATTTCTTCGCCATTATTACGGGTGTCCGGCCCGTGGTAGATCACACATTGGGTGTCGTGTATATAGCCATCGGCAATCACCCCGCCGCCGCGCTCGTCCAGATAACAGCCGGCAAACTGTGGGTTGAGCGGCTCCCGGATATCCACCATATGCATGCCTCCATGGGTACAGTTTTCACCTTCCCGGGTACCAACCGCGTAGGCAAAGCCGGTCTCTTCATTAATGGCAATGTTGTGCGCGGTCTCAAACTCCATGTAAAGGGCATCGTGTTCGAAAAAAACCGGCATCTCACTGTTGTTTACATCCAACAACCGGTCGAGGCTGAAGACCTGCATGCCGTGCCCCGACTCTTCCGACACCACGAATACATGGTTGCGGTACACTTTCATATCCCTCCAGATCGATGCCCCTTTAAACCCGTCATCATGCATCAGGGACCTGCTTTCCAAAATCTCATTTGCCGTACGCGATGCGTTTGATCCGGCCGTCGATTCCCACAATTTTCCGACCACGAGCGGATTGACTGGGTCCGTGATGTCGACGAATGACAGGCCGTCGGTCAATCCCACGATGGCAAATTCTCTTCCGGAATCCTCATCCCGCCAACCCCAAACATCATTCAATCGCTCACCCAACAGCTTTTCCGGGCTCAACTTTGCGTAGAGATCTACATTCTTGCAGGGATAGATCTCCTTCGCCTTGCCGTCGATGCACGGGTATTCGGCGGCTTCCAACTGTCCGTTATCATCACTCCCGGTGCCGCAGGCATAGACCCAAAAAAAAGAAAACAGACAAACTGTAAACAGTGTTTTGGGAGCAGTTCTCATCAAAATCTTCCATTAAGGGTTCAGTTATAACTTCGTAACTATCGTATCTGTATCTATACGAAGCTTAACAGATCCGGTTGCTGTTTTATTGGATCCTTTCGTGATCTTGTTATTCAGATGCGCTGTACCCTGTTGAGTCTTACTTTTTTGAAGTAAAATGTCCCGGCAGCCCCCGTTCACCTCCATATGGTTTCCGGGATGCTTCTCAAAACCGGGAAAGTCGATTGTACGAAAATCCGGATTCATATTCATTGGAATTCCACATCTCTCTTACGCAGCAGCGCCGGCCGCCATTGCTCAATTTACACGTTCTTCAAACCCGTTATACAGATCCTGCCGGTGTTGCGAAGGGAATGCCCGGCTCATCAATACAACAGACTGATTGTTTTCGGGATTCATCCGGCAGGAAGTCTGAAAAATGCCACCCCCAGCCGATCCGGCCGGGTTCGCGGCCATCATTGTGATTGCCCTTGTCAAGTGTAGCCATGGAGCGTTAACCCGATCCGCGTTATTCCGCCGGCTCTATTCGATACAATCCGCCGCCGGATTGATCGGTCAGGATATAAATATAGCCGTCGGGTCCGGTTCTGACATCACGGATACGCCCGATATCGTTTTGAAGCAGCACCTCCTGATGGGTGACTTCCTCCCCGTCAATAACCACCCTGCGGATATGCCGCTGTGCCAGTGCACCCACAAAAATATCCCCGTTCCAATTTGGAAATACTTCCCCTGTGTAAAATGCCATTCCGGAAGGGGCAATGGAGCGCGGCGACCAATGTACAAGCGGATCCTCGATATCAGGATCCTCATCGGGATTAATGCCTATGGGCGTACCACCTGCGTATTCCCCGCCATATGTGGCTTTCGACCAGCCGTAATTGCTGCCTGCCCGGATGATATTCAGTTCATCGCCTCCCCGCGGGCCATGCTCATGCTGCCAGATTGTACCGGTTTCCGGATGAATGGCCATCCCCTGTGCATTCCGGTGGCCATAGGTATAAATCTCGGGAAGCGCATCATTGCGGTTGACAAACGGATTGTCATCGGGAATGCTGCCGTCATCGTTCAGCCGGAGGGTGGAGCCCGTCGGGTCCTGCAAATCCTGGGAGGGGTTGCGCTGGCCGCGGTCACCAATGGTAAATACCACCGTTCCATCGCCGGGAAATACGATACGTGACCCGTAATGGCGACCGGGTCTGTACGCCGGCTCCTGGCTGTAAAGCACTTCCAGGTCCGTTAGTTCATCCTCTCCGATGCGGGCACGGGCCAGTGTCGTTGCCGTACCACCGCTGCCGGGAGCCGAATAGGTGAAATAGATCCACCCGTTTTCTTCATAGTCGGGATGCACGGCAACATCGAGCAATCCTCCCTGATTTTGCGCCTGGATGTCCGGAAGGCCCGACAGCCGGGTGACCTGCTCCCCATCAACCAGGTTTATCCGCCCCGGCCTTTCGGTAATCAACATGCGCTCGTCCGGAAGCCAGGCGACTGCCCAGGGATGTTCAAGATTGTCAATCAGACGTACCACCCGAAACGTCTCCTCCTCGGACTCGACCCGATCAAGAACAACTTCGCCTTCACCCGATAGTCCGGGGTCGGCTGATTGCTGTTCGCCTCCATGAACAGCGAGAACGGGAGGAACCATCATGCATGCAATAAAAAAGAACGGAATTAAACGAAACAACCGGGTTAACTGTAAACTATTCATAGATTCGGTTTTTAAGTAGCAGTTCAGTGAATCGTATATGGAATCAAACGGGTTCTTAAATTGTGAAGTTCCCCGGGTGACTGCCTGAATGGGTGATCCGGGGTCAAAAAGTTATATTACCCCACCGAAGTGCCTGATCAAACGCTGCATGATGAAGAATGCCGTTTGAAGTAGCTCTACGATAAGAACCAGATACCGATAGAAACAATTACTAAATTTTTAAAATCACAGAAAATCAATTCATGAAGCCACTTTCATCCATCACTGAATCGCTCATCCAAAGTGATATTCGGTCGGTCACCGCCCGGGTCAATGCTGTAAACGGGATCAACCTCGGCCAGGGAATTTGCGATATGCCGACACCTGCCCCGATCAAAGAGGGGGCCAAACAGGCTATTGACAACGACAAATCCATTTATGCCCCGTTTGGCGGCGTTGATCCCCTCAAAGAGCGGATTGCGCAAAAGGTACAGACGTTCAATAACATTCCGATTGCGGGCACTGACAATATTTTAATCACAGCTGGATCCACCGGGGCTTTTGTCACCGCCATTTTTGCCCTGCTCGACCCCGGCGATGAAGTGATCCAGTTTGAGCCCCTGTACGGTTACCACAGCAGCATGCTGGAGCTACGGGATGTCAAACAGAAAACCGTGCCGCTGTACCCGCCTTCGTGGGAGGTTGATTTTGACAGGCTGGAATCAGCCATCACGCCAAAAACCAAAGCGATAGTCGTCACCACCCCCAACAATCCGTGCGGGAAAGTCTGGACGCAGGAGGAACTCGGCCAGCTGGCAGAACTGATGATCAAACACGACC
>SKRC01000125.1 GCA_007118695.1 Balneolaceae bacterium
GGAATATTGAACAGGGAATATGGAACAGGGAATATTGAACAGGGAATATCGAACAGGGAATATCGAACAGGGAACATCGAACAGGGAACATCGAACAGGGAACATCGAACAGGGAATATTGAACAGGGAACATCGAACAGGGGATGTCGAATAGATGATTTTTGAACACTTCCGTAACCTGTGCTCCGGGCAATCCCTTTGAGCTTTGAGCTTATTTCACTTTTGCCTTGAGAGCCACTGCCTGCCGACTGCTTAGTGCCACTGTTTCTGATCAACTAACACACTAACACACTGTAACTGTAACTGCAACTGCCAACTGTTTACTGTTTACTGATCACTGTCAACTGATCACTGTCAACTGATCACTGCTAACCGCAATCCAGCCGCTGCGCAAGAAGAGCAACAACAGGATGGGGAGAACCGCCGGATGGAGTGCCTGCGGCCAGGCGAACCAGCCGATTGCGATGGCCAGGCAAAGAAATGCCGATGCCGCCAGGTAAATGCCGGCCCGCCGGCCGGAAGCCGTACGCCGGTAAAGCATCGGTAATAATATGAGATGCGTGGGCAAAGCCCATAGCAGGTTGAGGTTGTTTGCGGTCACTTCATGAAGGGAAATAAACCAAAGGAAGGTAATCAGAAGGCCTACAATGCCGGCAAATAAGAACAGGGGGATGTCGAGCCAGCGCTGAATGGATTGCTTGTTACTGAAATTGATATAGGTAGTTACCACCCCGATCAAAAAGAGTGTCCAGGTCATTACAGCCGCCCAGGGAATACCTGCTTTGGGTGCTTGATAGTTGTCAATCTGTAAGATCTTTTCAGTATTTGCAACCAAAGGCTGCATCTCACCGTCTATTTTCACTGTGGCATGCTCGAAAGCCTCCATCAGGTAATCCGGCAGGAACATGGTCTCCCAGGGTTCGGCAACACGGTCAATTTTACCTCCCAGCAGCAAGTCGATGCCAAAATCATAGAGCGGCTGATGATCCACATACAGATCAATCAGCTGCCGGAATGTCAAACCGGGATCCGGTTCCGGGGCAAAGAGGATCTCGTCGCCCAGTACGGTTACCATGGCATCCCGAATACGGGTAGAGCAGTTGTCGAAAAGAAAATCGTAGCGATAATAACGATTTTCTTCCCGGGCGTTGACGAGCAGAAAATCAAACAGATCCTGGCGTTGTTCTGCCGTCAGATTCAGCACCTGTTCAATCATCGGCCGCCGGCGTAGTTCGTATTGCCGGACTGCATTTGAAAATCGGGCGACGGAGAGGAAATAATCCAGCTGGCCGTATATGAATTTGGGCAGGAAAAAGGAATCGAATTGAAATGTTCCGTAGTTGAAGGACAGATCGATATCCTGCCGTGGGTCTTTGACGCGGATTGCACTGTGGCCAAACAATTCTTCCGGGGCTTCTCCCGGGTAGATGGTAATCATGGAGATCTGTGCATCGTCGGATAATTGCCTCTCCTGGGCGGTTACCGGATTGAAAAGCCCAACGGCTAACAATAGGAAAAATGTAGCCAGGGAGCCTCGTAGCGCCTGGAATCGGAATGCTATGGAAATCAAAAGTGTCAAAAATGCAGTTTAAAAGAGATGTTGTATAATAAGGGGTGAATTTATATTACAGAATGATCACAGTCCTGACCGGCCATAAAATAGAAAAACCTGTGTATGTTCACACCGGCAATCCCATAATTAATAATACCTATTTCAAACCCGAAGAATAGACAGTTATTGTATATACGAAATTCAATAACGGATCAATCAGCAGCACCCATGTTATGTAATAAGCAGCAGGTTGGAGATTTGAAATTGGGATATTAAGTAACACATTATCCATATCTTACAATTGTCAATTGGTTTGTTCTGATAATCAGGAAATGGAGTGCGGGTATATAATCTTTGACATCCACAAATTTCAATGAATTGAATTGCGTCATAACCTGTTATTGATACAAATGAGTAGATTTTCATTTGTTAGCTCATATTGTGCAAAATGGTGATGTAGTTGCTGCAAGGATACGATTTATTGAAAAGTAATGGCTTTATTGAATGGCATTTACTTTCATGCATATACTGTTAAGACCGGTGTCGTGTCAATCATGCGTTGAGGGGTAAGCCGAAGGAATTTGGGTCCACATAAGTATGGTTGACATGACACTCATTTGTCTGTAGCACTGCATAATCGCTTAAAGCCAAATGACAGCCAAAGTTTTTACTTGGGCGGAACTTGAGTTAAAAAATAATGAATCAGCAATGACACAAGACGAGATAAACCTGACTGAACGAAAATGTGAAGCGTGCACCCCCGAGACACCGCCACTCCGGGGAGAGAAACTGCAGCAATATTATAAACGGTTGGACGAAGGGTGGCAATTGGTGGATAATCATCATCTTTCAAAAACCTATCGCTTCAAAAACTTCCGGCAGGCACTTGATTTTACCATTAAAATCGGTGAGTTGTCAGAAGAGGAAGGCCATCACCCGGAAATTGTTCTGACGTGGGGCAGAGTGAAGGTAACGGTGTATACTCACGCCATCGATGCCCTGAGTGAGAATGATTTCATATGGGCTGCCAAGGCCGATGAATTATTTAAGGGCTGACACGACTGTCGCGTTTATTTAATTCGTATAGTGATTCTGAATACATCAAACAGAAATAGATGCCCCCGTTATGTTATTGGGTAACACCAATTTGTTATCGGATAAACCCTCTGCCGGAGGACTCGGATAGCCAATAACTACACTACTGGCACAGCATGTAAATTGCCGGGTTTCTGACGGAATTCTTATATGATTATCACTTGAGGTGGAAAGAGCGGGCTCACTGGGTAGTAAGAAAGTACGTTGCTGAAGGGATTCCTATATGCTTATCACCCGAAGAATTGGATGCAACGATACGTTAACCTTTCGGCAATACTCCCATGCCATCGACAGGTTTAACCCGCATTTTTCACCAAGAAATTTGATTTTATGCAAGGCGTCCCGAAAATGGTGGCGGAAACGTACCCGAGTACGTTGAGCAAGCCATTTTCGGGACAACGCAGCAGACGGACAAATTTCGCAGCGTCTGACAGAGTGTTATTTATGCTAAAGTTCAAAAATAGATTATTATGCGCAAAACGATAATAACGATTCCGGTCATGGTACTGCTTTTGCTGGCAGCAGTATTAATCTGGCATGAACGGTCCCTGGAATCTGTCCAGGAATATACACCTGTAAATAAATTTCTGGCATTACCCGAGAATGCACCGGAAAACCTGGCACTCGCCATCCGGATTCCAACCATTTCATACGAGGAGGCGGATGCGGCGCTAATGGACACTTCCGCTTTTAAAGATTTTTATCATTTGTTGGAGGAGATGTACCCGCGCGTGCATCAGAGCTTGCAAGTGGAAACGGTTAACGACCTGAGCCTGGTCTATGAATGGGCCGGCAGTAATCCCGATAAACAACCCGTACTTTTACTGGCTCACATGGATGTGGTACCGGTTGAAGACAGTGAGA
>SKRC01000064.1 GCA_007118695.1 Balneolaceae bacterium
ACAGGAAAGTCTCAAGTTTATTCCCCTTCATAAATATCCAAAGTCGGAAAAAAATCGGCCCAGGCGAACCAGTAGCCGATGTATGACCGGGCATGCTGCAGATGTTCTCCTTGTCTCGGACCTTCTGTTGCCTGACCGAACAGATCCCAAAGGTTACCTTCATTATCTTCCAGGACAACCGGTAACTGACCCTGTACCGGTTGGAACTGAAGGGATGCATGGTCGGATTCAGGTTTGAATGCAGCAGCAAAATTATATTCGGTACTGCCCACGACCAGGTAATTGGAGCTGCCAACATGGGTTTTGACCAGATTAATACCTTCTCCAAATTGTTCAATGACAAATACCTTCACTGTTGCAGCTATAGAAGCGTTTTGACTATCAATGATTCCGAGTACCCGGTCTTTGTTTTGCAGCCTGTCGTCAGAATTTACAAGAGGTCGGAAAAGAATTCTGTCATGATTTGTTGCATAATCAGAACCGTAGGCGTAACCGCTGTAGTTTCGGAAGTGCCCGGTATTCCTGGTATGAACATTGGATTCAGGATACATCTCTTTCCAGGTCTTCCAGGTTGTTTCAATGACAGGATATGTCTCAATATTCGTTTCAATCATCTTGCCATTTACACCTCGAAGTTGCATCTGTGAATACGCGCTGAAGGTTTTACGATCGTACATGATCAAATTGTTTCGGAATAGAAGTCCTGAAACACCGAATTCGGTAACTTCATCTTCGATTTTCCGGTTCCAGCACATTCCAGTTCCCGTTAACGGACAAAAGGTAATTGTAAATGAATGATCACCGATCTGATCATTAACAATTTCATGCCAGTCAAGGATCTGGTGAGGATAAGCCCTTGCTACACCATCAATTTTAATACCAATAACCATTCGGTCATCGGGGATAAAATCAATTTCACTTACCGAGGCAAAATCCGGGTTATCTATTGAAGGGATTCCGTCGACACCCGGGCCTCCATCCCTGATTTCATCCTGTGGTATCAACCAGGGACCGCTGAGAAACGTATCATCATCAGATCCATTGCTAAAACCATTATTGCCGTCAGACCCGCCAAAGATATCACAGGAGACGGTGAAAAGAAGCAAGGTTGAAAAAATCAAAATACTTGTTATTGAACTCCGGAACTTATCGGGGTAATCCATAGTCAAAACCGTCATCTTTGTTGCGATTGAAATTGAGAAAAAGCGTGCCGGATACTGCGTAGCTTGTCGTCGGTTGTGTTCCGTTCAAATTCTGGTAAACCGGGACCCGGCCGGAAAGCCTGACTGAAACCATATCGGAGACAGAAAAGTTGAGGCTTGGGACTGCACTGAGCCATTTGCCACCCGTATTGGGCATGTTATTACCGTTTAACTGATCAGAGCTTGTCGATCGATATTGCAGGCTGATCATATAAGAAAGATTCCCGGCCAGCTCATTGGTAACTCCGAGATCGGAAACAAACTCATTGCCGAACCGGTAGCTGTCACCTTCGGCAAAACGGTCGTTTGACCCGGTTTGCCGGTAGGTGGTGTTTAAAAACAGGTTCAATGTGGTATGGGGCAGAAAAGAGGTGGAAAGGTATGACCAGACCACACCGTCCCAGGCGCCGGTTCCCGGCTGCATATCGGCATTCATGGTAAACCCGTTGCGTTGCAGCGAAGTGGTTCCGAAAGGTGCTTTAACCCCGGCACCAACGGCCACATGGTACTGATCCCAAATGGTTTGCTGATGCAGTGTGTACCGGGCCATAATGATCCCGTCACCAAGCCCGTTTGTATTGACTGTGGTGCCACCGCCAGGTCTGTGAAGGCCGGTTGTGCGGTCTTTATCGACATAGGAAAATGTACCGGAGAGAGAGAACTGGTCGGTGATTCCATAATTGACCTCAAAAAGTACGGATTGGGTATTGCGGGTCACCGTTTCATCCTCCAGCCGGGTGCTGCCGCTGTAGAGCGAGGAGATGTCATGATATTCGTATGTAAGTCCAAACAGGAAATTACCGGCCGAAGAGGCCCCCGTTGACTGGGAACTGATCAGGGGCGCTCCGGCGCAACTGCAAGTCTGAGCCATGATCGGGATAGCAGAGAATAGAAGGAAAACCGACAGTGCAAGTGGTATACGAATGTTCATATTCATAGACTTGAAATTACCTTAGTATTTAGCAGATGAGTCTATTGATTATTTTCTTACTTCTTACAATACAGTATAACGCAATTTTTGGCTCCACAACTGTTATCATTCATGTTTTACTGTTTATACCCTATTATTTGTCTGCCGGGACCGGGACAATTTTGGGATTATCTCAATGTTATCGGCTTGTAAAAATTGGCTCTGCCTGCTGAAGCTTACTTGAGCCTGTAGTTGGGTCGCCGGTAGAATGCCGGTGAAGTTGAACTGTCACATTAGTATAAAAATTTTTATATAAACAAGTTGGTCTGCTCACCCCACCT
Organism: Balneolaceae bacterium; assembly: GCA_007118695.1. GTDB lineage: Bacteria > Bacteroidota > Rhodothermia > Balneolales > Balneolaceae > SKRC01. The sequence goes on from SKRC01000064.1 coordinate 2,454, forward strand.
GTTCATAAAAAATTAATATTCAGGCAGACGGGCAACTTCATCCGGGTAAATCATTTGAACCCGCTCCATAAACCGGTCGGGAGGCAAAAATCCAACAACCCGTGCATCGGTCACTTCCTCACCATTTTCATCCAGAAAAACAATTGTTGGTACGCCGGCAATCTCGAATTTTTCCCGGAGTTCCCGGTTTTCGTCCGATTCATATTGGGTCATATCCACCTTCAGCCGCATGAAGCCGGATGTCGCGTCAATGACAACCGGGTCCGTAAATGTAATCCGTTCAAGCTCCAGGCAAGGAATACACCAGTCCGCATAGAAATCCAGCATCACCGGACGGTTGTCGGCGGTAGCCTGTTCCAGTTTGTCATGTGAAAACTGCTTCCATACGATTCCCTCTTTCATCAGATTTTGCATCAGCAATGCACCGATTACAAGAGTAGCCACGCCAGTACCCCATTTCAGATACCTGAAAAAGTTGGCGCCGGTTGCAGTCCGTTCAAGAAATCCGAGATAAAGCCCGCCAATGATCAATGTTACCACCACGGCGTGCATTGTATAAGCCGGATAGAATGCAAGGGCAAGATAGAACAGTGCCACACCAACGAGTACGACACCAAAAACTTTTTTCACCCAAACCATCCAGGTTCCCGATTCGGGAAGTTTGGAGAGCAAACCGCTGAATGTCCCGAGGATCAGGTATGGGAAACCCAGGCCAAAAGCCATGACAAAAAAGAGCGTAAAGCCGAACAGCGGATCCCCCTGTGAGCCGACAAAAGCAAGCAGTGCGATGATGGGCGGGCCGATGCATGGAGCGGCAAAAACCCCGACAACAAGGCCTGAAAAGAAGTGGCCGAACACTCCGCTGGTTTTCTGCTGCGCTCCGCTTAGCTTCTGCATCCAGGAGGAGGGTGGCTGCAGTTCATAAAGGCCGAACATGCTGAGTGCCAGGGCAAAAATAAGACCTCCGATGCCCCCCAAAACCCACGGGCTTTGAAGCCAGCTTCCAAAAAGAGCACCTGTGTATGCGGCTGTTACACCTAAGA
>SKRC01000264.1 GCA_007118695.1 Balneolaceae bacterium
GTGTGAAGAGAGCGTCACGACACTCCGCCGACGGATGGGCGAACTCGAGGATACCGTCTCGCTAGAGATGCAATCGCTGAAGGATGATATCGACATTAGCGTTGATGACCATGTACTAACCATCAGTGGTGAACGAAGAGCACCCGGCCTGGAAGAGGAAAACGGTCGTCGTTTCCACAGGGTAGAAAGCCGTTATGGAACATTTACCCGTTCACTGCCATTGCCAAATGTCATTGACACCGAAAAAATCAATGCAAGCTATGAAAATGGCGTATTGACTATTTCTATTCCAAAGCTGAAGGAAAAAGCAGGCAGAAAAGTCAAAATTTCATAACGCGTAAACATATTTAGAGAGAGGCCATGTCTGGCGAAGGCATGGCTTTTTTTATTCCTTCCGAATCGGACTCTGCCTGGCCTCGGGTTCCATTACATGAAGATGAGGGACTTCCTCGGCGGCGTGGCAGGCGTTGCACTAGTTTCGTACCGGTATTTCCAGTACGACGTCACCGGCGTTAGAAAAGTGAAGGGTCAGTTCGAAATCCTCGTTTTCTGCAAGGGCTTCGGTCAGTTGTATGAACATGACATGAAGGCCGCCGGGTTCAAAGCTAACTGTCGAATTGGGTTGAATGACAACTTCTGATACCTCACGCATCCCCACCATTCCTTCTTCCTGTTCGTAGGATTCATGGATCTCCGTCAGTTGGGCAACATTTGAGTAAACACCTTTCAGCGTATCAGGCTCATCTTCAAAATTGGTGACAAGAAAATAACCGGCACTCATGCGTCCCATACTACCCGGCCTGGCCCACGCTCCTTCAATGGAGATGCCATTGCCATCGACAGAAGAAGACCGGTCACCGGTTTCTTCACCGGGCTCGCATCCGGATAACAGGGTAATGAGGACCAAAGTGATCAGCAAGTTGATGCCGGTTATCAGATATAATTGCGTCATAATTTTTCCAGATCCTCGATAATGATATTTGTAGGAGTCATACTGCCACCATAATCCATGACAAGACGTGAATTATGATCGATCAGTAGTATTTTGTCAGTATGATCCAGGAAATACATCTCCTCACCTTCGGCCGTTTTATGGATATCAGATACTTGATTGCGAACACGTACCCTTTCCATAAAAGCTGCAACTTCTTCTTTCGGGCCGGTAAGAAACCGGAATGGCGGCTGGTCCATGCTAAAGTCGGCGGCATAATCCTTTAAAACTTCGGGGGTGTCGCGTTCCGGATCAAAGGTGACAATGACAAAATGGATATCCTCCGGTTTATCCAGTTCAATCCAGGTTTTATACAGATTGGCTGTAATTAAAGAACAGATATCCGGACAATGGGTATAAATAAACCCGAGTACCAGCGGCTTTCCCCTGAAATCATCCGGGAAATTTACTTCTTCTCCATTCTGATCGACCAGGTTGAATGAGACGTCTCCATAATCATCCTTGGCCTCCTCGCCGCATCCGGCCAGGATCACCAGCGATATCAAAACAAGTACCAACAGGACCGATTTTTTGTTCATACAATTATGTTTCAGATGTTTTACGCATAACCGGGCACGTATAAAAAATACGGTAATAACATGAAGAAAATCCATAGATCCGGTGGATATCCTCTAAAGAAAAGCCCATCGTGTTGAAACAGCATCATATGATACGATATATTGCAATATTGCAATCGCCTCCTCATCACTGAAATTTCCCGCGAATACCCTACACGATCAGCCTGGATTTTCCGGTATCTTAATCCACAATGAAGTAATTATACCTCACCGGCACATCACTGCTGTTGTTTACAAACCGGGCTTCCCCCCGAAATTCAATCACCTCTCCACGTAAATATCCCCGCGCCACACGCCGCGCCAGACGGCCCAGTTCCTGGAGCATTTCAAACCGCTCACGGTCGCGAACCCGTTCCACCGACCTTTTGCTGCCATCGGTAAATTCAATCTCCAGCTTTTTTGGCAAATCATGGCCAAAGACCCTCTCGGAATCCGAACGAATGAGCCTCCGGGGTTTCTTGAGTGAGGTGTTATTGTTATTGCGGACGAGTGTGTAACCTATAATATTTCTTTCATCCCTGCGGTCCCTGCCCAAAAAATGACCGGCCTCCCAATTATCCGGCCCATTGTGATAGACAAACCGGAAGCCGTCACTAAACAGGCGGGTAGTGATTTTATCCTGAAAGATATGATCCATATATGCCGAGCCGCTCACTTTTTTTTCACGGTCGTTGATCTTTACCGTCCCGCTGACATCGGCATAAGGAATATGGGTAACAATGCCGACCCTGCTTCCATCCACTGAAAAAATCCCGTTGCCCCATTTGTACCCTTGCTGAATGTTTTTCATCTCAAGCCGGATATCATAACTCACCCCGTCTTTGGTGGTGACAAAATGTACCGAATGTTTATCCGGCAGTTTTCCTTCAATCCAGATATCCCGGTCGCGCCGTAATTTCATTTGATAACGGTCTTTGTCGGTAACCAGCCTATCCAGTGGATATTCCCGAAGTACCTGGTAGTCGTCACCACCGAAACCGAGAATGGATGCCCTGGCGCCGCTGACCGGTGATTTTAACGAACCGAAATTGGCAATTGAAAAAATCAGGGTGATTTCCAGTTCATTTTCAAGATAGAAATGGTACGTCCAGAATTCATTGTAATTACTGCCCGACATGGTTTGTGGCCAAATGTCATCAGCTGAAGTCGGTTGCAACTCCCCCTCGGGATGTTCCACTCTGTCCTGGCCGTTAAGCTGTGCACCGAACCCTGAACAGATGAACAGGAAAACGACGATCAGCGGGGTGATTTGTGAGTACATGAAGGTTTTCATCGGGCAATAGGATAAAATCTGTGTTTCTGCAGGCAAATATAGCTTATGTCATGTCAATCATACTTATGCGGGGCTCCCGACATCTTGTCGGGATTCTTTTATACTCCTGGCTGCATTAAAAAATATAGATGTAGCTATAGGCACTTATTTTACGCATTGCCAGGAGCGAAAATACCTTCGGTTAACCTCACAACGCATGGTTGATACGACACCAGATGATAATAATATATCGTGATAGTATATCGGTTCAGTGCTAAAGATTATTGCCTGCGGCAACCGCACAATACCTGACCCGCGAAATCCGGAATTCTGCTCACTTTTGCCACTACCACTGAGTCAGATTTGAAAAAATCGAATTTTGTGGTCCATTTACTGGTACAACAACCAGGCGAACCACTCTCAATCCCGACTGCCGGATGATCAGATCAAGGCTAAACAGTCGATCATCGTTCCCGCTTTGCATCACAGGATCAGTCGGGCAGGGTATCAACCGTGAGTTTCAATTCATTGCGATACGCATCAATCATCTTTTCCATAAATATGTTTGCTGATCGCTGCCCGAGTTTCCTTAATAGGTCGCGGTCGATTTCATCATAGACTTCAAATGTAACGGCATCGGCACCAAAGGTGTGATACGTCCAGTTCTTTGCAATGGGTGAACTGGTATCGTATGGTAGCACGCGCATGTCGAGGTCCGGCATCTCATCGATAATTCTGTCTGCCCAGTCGTACGTAAAATGGAGGGGAAAGGTCTTGGTACCATGTTCTATCGGATAAAAAATGTTTGAAGAGGTGGAATGAAAATCGATCCCATAGAAAACCCTTCGATTTGTGCGATGTTTCAACGGCAATAGCGCATCCCGAACCGCCCGCGTCTCGGGCTGGTTGAATGAATGCCAGTCGCGATTCAGGTCAATTCCCCCGGCATTATGCCGCCAGTGCCCTTCATCCGCCCCGTCGGGGTTCATCATCGGAAATGCCCAGACATCAAAATACCGACGGAAGTTTTGTGCAAGCTCGGTATCTTCGGCCAGGGTCTCCATAAAAATGAGGTTGACCATGTAACCGGGTACTTCCGGGGGGTGCTGTCTGCCATAAAGAATCACGACGCCTTTGATGGGCTCAGGGGATGACTCCGCGATTTTTACCAGTTTCACCGGCCGCCCTTTATGGGAATAACCGACTGTCTGTGAGGACACAAATGGCTTTGATTTTTTCCCGTCCAGCCAGCCGGCAAACGACGTGGTAGTTTGAATCTCCTGGGCTGAAACCCACAGTGTATCGTCCTGCAATTCCAGGTTCAGAATCCCAAGTTGTTCGGACCCGCGATTTTCATACCGGGAGGCATTCAGCGGCGACCAATTTTTTTTGTCACTGCTTATTTTCGGGTAGTAGCGCTGCCGGCTTTCAGGGTATTCCAGTTCCACGGTGATTCCTGCCGGCCTGTCTGACCAAACTTTAAACCCGTACCAGGGGCTGTTGTTGATCGGCTTGTTTTCCGGGTCAATTACTACCCGGTAGTGATCCGGGCCTATCCTGTAGACATCATTCATTCTCGATCCGTCATATTCATTGCTGAACCAGACCGCGTCGCCACTGAATCCAATCGTTCTGTAGTATTGAGGAAAGGTCTCCCGGTCGGATGTATCTTCAACCCCTTCAGGATCATAAGAAAACCCGGTAAACCCGGTACTTGAACACGAGGACAAAAATAAAGCGCTAAATAGTGCAAAAAGAGGTAAATGGCGTAACATTCGAACTTTTCTTCCGTTTATTCTATTTAAAAAAGGGTAATATAGACCGTCCTTGCAAGTTAAGGGTTCCCTGATCCATAGTGAAGGTTATGAAATAAATTTTTTGATTGAATCACAATCAGACGGTACAAGTAACCTGAAATTACCATACAGATTTAATTACATTTTTTGGCGATAAAATTTCATCAATACCGGTTTGGCAAAGGTCTGCTTACCATAATCCCGCTACTCTTTTTGCAGGTTTCTTTCGGTGATAAACTCCACGCCCAGGAACGCGATGAAGTCGTATGGCAGGTTAAATTTGAGGGTAATGAGAACTATTCCCGGATGGTCTTGCGGGATATTATAGCAATTTCAGCGCCCTCAACTGCTCAAAAAATATTTGGCCGAACCGCTGATTATATTTTCAATGAAAATGAAATCCGCAGAGATGTGATCCGCATCAGAAGATATTATCAAAGGCGAGGGTTTGATCAGGCAGAGGTCGGTTATCGAATTGAGGAGAGAAGAAAAGATTGGCGAAAACGCGTGGTGTTTGAGATTGACGAGGGCACGCCGCTGCGGATCAGCGATGTCGATATCCAGTTCGATTCTTCCGATGAAAGTGAGCAGGTTATACGCGAGAGCAGGGATTTTGAAAGAGCGGTAAACAGACACGATTACCAGCCCGGAAACCGGTATCAAACCATACGGGCTTCGGATGTGGAAGGGATGTTTGTGCGGGCCATGGAAGAATCGGGCTATGCCTATGCGGAAGTTGAGATTGAAGCGGAAATCGATACGACAAATCGCTCGGCGTCAGTAACAATTCTCAACAGGCCCGGGCCGAGAAAAACGTTCACTTCGTTTGAAGTCATTGGCGATCTTTCTGTTCCCGAACGGGTTGTAACCCGGGAAACCGGCATCCGGGAAGGGGAATACTACAGCCGCTCCAAAATGCAAAGGGCTCAAAGAGAACTGTTTAACCATCACCTGTTCCGGTTTGCAACCATTGCCATTCCCGAAGTGCCGACCGACAGCACGTTGAATGTAACGATACGCATCCGGGAATACCCGCAGCGATCGGTTCAGACAACACTTGGATTTGGCCGGGAAGAGTTGTTGCGGGGCCAGCTCACCTGGCAGCACCGGAATGTAAATCAGTGGGCACACCGTTTCAGTACATCGGGCCGGGCTTCCTTTTTGGAACAGCGGGTGGGATTTGACTACCTGATACCCTTTGTATTCAATACACGCAGCAGTTTCGTCTCCTCACCCTATGCCCAGCACCGTAATGAACAGGCATATCAACTGTTCAGGGTGGGATTTTCCAATAGCCTGATCTATCAGTACAGTACGAATCTGACCGGATCCTTATCCTATGAATTGACTTATAACGAAGAGCGAAGCGGGGTGGGGGAAACAGTTTTGCCTGATACAGTTTTGAATTACAATACCGGTTCATTCACCATCAGTGGGTATTATAGTACCGGTCATGGACGCAACGAATCGGGATGGGTTGCACAGCCATCGCTCGAATTTTCGAGTTTGTTTGATGAAGGGACATTTGAGTTTCAAAAAGCCACTGTTGATCTCCGGCGCTTTACCCGAATCAGCAGTTCTTTGATGATGGCCAAAAGGGTGCAGGGGGGCACGATCTTTACTACCGAAGATGAGGATCTGCCATCAAACCTGCGATTTTTCTCCGGGGGTACAAATAGTGTGAGAGGATGGAGCCGGCTTACCCTGGGCCCTAAAGTTGCCATTATTGAACAGGGCGAGTTCAAGGGTTATGTCCCGGTGGGCGGTAATACGCATTTCAATTTTAACGTGGAATTCAGGCAAAGCCTGCATAGCTTTATCAGGGGTTTGGGAATCGCAGCTTTTTTGGATGGGGGACAGGTCTGGGAGTCTCTTGCCAATTTGGAGCAACGACCTGTACAATTTGGTGCCGGTGGCGGGGTGAGGTATGAATCGCCCATTGGCCCGGTCCGGGTGGATGTCGGGTATAAATTGAACCCGATGGATGATGACCTTAACGTATTTGGCGGCGAGGAATTTGGATCCCGATTCGACAGGCTGGGAATACATTTTAGTATTGGACAGGCATTTTAACCTATGGATGAACAGGAAACGGAAATTAAAAAACGATCGAGGCTCTGGAAGTGGATTCTCGTACCACTTCTGTTGCTTCTGTTGATCCTGGCTGGTGCACGTTGGCTGGTTCAAAGCGATATGCTCATGGACTATCTGCGGAAAACGGCGGAAAAACAGGTAAGCAGCCAAATCAATGGCAATCTGTCGATCGGCAGCCTGAAAGGTGATCTGCTGTATGGTGTGCAACTGGCAGAGATAAAAATCACCGATGAACAAGGGGCAGATCTGCTTGCCACCGATTCCATCAGAGTTGAATATTCTATCCGGAATCTCATCAGGCAGCCATACGTGGTCGATTTGCTGACTGTTGACGGATTGAATGTTTTTGGTGAACAGGATGAGGACAGGGTTTGGAATTTTGAAAAACTGATTCCAGGTGTGGCTGAAGATGCAGAAGCGACAGACACGGATCTGCCGTTCTGGAATGTCAATAATCTTCGCATAGCCGGGTCATCCGTTACGATTATCTCGGCGGAGTTGCCGGATGGTAAACTGGCGCTTCAGAATCTTGGACTGGAGGGTAATGTCGGTTACAGCGACATCGGATGGGGTGTTTCCATTGATGATTTGCACTTTATGCTGGATGAAACCCGTTTTGTCCAGCCTGCAGAGGTTGAAGCATCTGCGGTTTTGCTGGGCGAGCAGGTTACATTGGAGAAATTGCTGTTCAATACCGGCAGAACTTTTATAGAGAGCCAAGCCAGTATGGAAAGCCTGGATCAGATTCGTGGTGAGCTGGAATTTGAACCTCTCTCATGGCTTGATATCAAAAGTTATGTGGATGTACCGGTGGAGCAGGATATAACCGGCCGTATTGGCTTTGAAGGGGGTTTAAGTGATTTGACTCTGTGGCTGGATCTGGAGGCTCATGGACTGGAAACATTTCACATGGAGGGGCAGCTGCATCTGGATGAGAGGCCTTCCCTGAGTCAATTCAGAGCGGAAATCCGGAATTTCGACGGCCCGGTTTTTATGGGGCATTCACTGGCGCCGGTTATTGAAATCCTCGACCTGGCCGGCAGCGGGCGTCTTATCTTTGATCAACCCGAGATGAGCCGGTTAGATGGTAGCTTGTCAATTGCCGGATTGACCCTCGATGATCAGTCCGTAGATGAATTGATAGTGGATTACAGCTGGCTGGAAAGCAGTGTGGATGTTGAGATTGCGGCCGCTCATCGCGGACAGTCTGTTGACGGAATCGCTGAAATCAGAAATCTATTTAATGAGCTCCCGTCCTGGAAAGCATCCATGGAAGGTAATGAGATTAATCTGGCTGTCCTGTTCGACGACCCGCAACTGGAGAGCCTGGTGAATGGTTCGCTGCATGCCGAAGGGCGCGGGTTTGAACTTTCCGAAGAAATGTTCACCGTCGAGGCATCCGTTTACGACAGCCGGTGGGGCGATCAGCCGATTTCAAGAATCGATTTCGACGGTGGTCTCTCGGCGGATCACATAAACGGATTTCTCAATATTGAAATAGGAGATGGCCGCATCGGGTCGGAATTTTTCGCTGAAGGATGGCAGTCGGAACCGGTTTATACGTTTGCCGCTCGAATAATGGAGTTCAATCTCGCCGATTTGACCGGTTTGGAGGATTTTCCGACCAATCTCAATGCTACTTTTGACGGTGAGGGAGCATGGTTCGACCTGGAAAACCTGGAGCTGACTGCATCGCTGCAGTTCGATTCAAGCCTTGTGAATCATGAGCCGATTGAAAACCTGCAAGCATTTATTGAGATCCGTGATCAGTCGGCGATGGTGACGGATGCCGAGTTGTTGAGCCCGATTGCAGATGCCAGTTTTTCCCTGCGGCAGCACCTGCTCGATTTCAGGGATCCCGGAAACACCTTCGATATCGATGCCCGGATCAAGGATCTTCAGTCGCTCTCGCCTCTCTTTGGTGTGGATACCTTGCAAGCATCCGGGGAATTTACAGGCAGCCTCTACCGGCAGATGGCAGGCGATTTGCAATTCAACGCCAACTTGATGCTTGAAGGGATTATCTACGATACTCTCTTTACCATTGAATCTGTAGAAGGTAATATCCTTGCAAGGCTGCTTGATGAACCGGAAATCAGCCTTGATCTGGATATTCGTACCCCGGCGGTGGATGGTTTTACACTCCAATCGGTGGCCCTGAATACCCATACGGTGTTGTACGAGGCGATGACAGCCGGAAATCTGAGCCTTGATTTTGTGCAGGATGAAGAGAATGCGGTTCATCACGAAGGCTGGTTTGAATATATGGAAGAAGATCTGTTGTTTCGTACCGATGATCTCGAATTTCGCACACCTGACCGGACATTGAACCTTCAGCGGCCATTTGAATTGACATGGAAAGAGAATGTGGTACGCATGGATACACTCCATATTCAATCACCGGGAGGGACGGCATTTCTGAAACTGGCCATTCCCTATCTGGACGAAAACAGGCAGGAGTTAACGATGGATGCCAGCTTGCTGGATCTGGGCACCCTTCAAAGGTCATTACTGGATGAACACTACGTTGAAGCACTGCTCAGCGGCCATCTCGATTTGTTACGGGAGGATGAAGAAATCACATCCAATTTAGGCCTGCTTTTCAGTGAGATAGCCTACAACAATGGTGTTATCGATTCCCTCAAGATCGATATGGACATCAGGGATAAACGGCTTCTGGCGTCAATCGGGGCGTGGGAAGGTCAAAATGAATTGCTCAGGATAAATGGTGATCTGCCTTTTGAGCCGGGTGATCCTTTGACATTCGATGATGAATTTTTTGAGCAACCGGTGGAGGGAGAAGTGATCCTGCCGTCGACCCCCATCTCATTTTGGAAACAGTTTCTGGGCGATGATATTGAACTGGAGGCGGATGGAGATCTGGCATTTAGTTCTCAAATAATAGGTACTGCAGGGACTCCGGAATTATCCGGTAAACTGGATTTTAAAAACGGAATGCTCTCGGGAGTATCCATCGACTCCATTGCAGTGGATATCGGATACAGCCATGCCGAATCCAATATTCAGTTCGACGGAGCTGTTACTTCTTTGGGAACTAAAATCGCCGATTTTTCCGCGATTCTGCCGTTATATATCGACATGCAGGCTTTGCGGGTCGATCTGCCCGATGATGCGGACGAAGTCTATGGTTCTTTCATTTCGGAGGATTTCGACCTTGCGATTCTAAACGATTTTTTGGACAGGGATCTGATGAGGGATCTCCGCGGACGATTGTCAGGCAATGTAGAGCTGCGGGGGACAATTGCATCACTGGAGCCAAGCGGAACCATGCAGCTCAGGGGAGGCAGCCTCCGGGTAATGCCGGCAGGAATAACGCTGGGGGAGATTACATCCGATATCAGAATAGAGCCCGATATGGTAAATCTGGAATCGTTTTCAATGAGAAGCGGCCCCGGCCGGTTTACAGCGAGCGGGTCGGTTGAGTTGCAGGATATGACACCCGGAAATATCGATCTTACACTTCGGGCGACCCAGTTCAGGGCTTCCAATACGGCTGATATCAATGCAGTAGTCGATTTGAACAGCCAGCTGCGTGGTACGTTCGAAAGCCCGCAGTTAATCGGTTCCCTGAGTTTCCGGAGCGGGTTTGTAAACCTTCAAAATTTCGGTGAACGAGCCATTGAAGATGTACAGCTTGAAGATGAACCCGACACGATGGATATTGCATTTTACGATGCCATGGCAGTGGAGATGAGGGTCATATTCGACCGGCAGTTTTTTATCCGCAACCGGCAGTTCCTGGATATGGAGATCGAACTGGCCGGAGAAATTGATATGGTAAAGGAAGCAGGAACTGATCTCCAGATGTTCGGATCCATAGAAGGGGTGAGGGGCTATGCCCGTCCGCTAGGTCGAAATTTTGAACTGGATGATGCTGCAGTAACGTTTTTCGGGCCGATTAATAATCCGGAGCTGAATATCCGGACCGTTCACAGGCCTCCGCAAACTTCCGAAGTGATCAGCATATGGTATATCATAGAAGGTACCGTGGAGGATCCTGATTTCAGGTTTGAAAGCGAACCGTTTCTCGAGCTGCAGGATATTATCAGTTATACGCTTTTTGGCAGGCCATTCTATGCTCTCGAGTCCTGGCAGCAGGCTGTCTCGGGTGGCGGACGCGGTACCACTGCAGCCGATGTGGCTCTGGATTTGTTGCTCGACAGAGTTGAGTTGCTGGCAGCACAGCAATTGGGAATCGATGTTGTTCAAATCGACACCGATCGTACGGGATCTTCCAATTCCACGACCATTAAAACCGGCTGGTTCCTGACCGACAGAACATTCTTTGCCGTATTGAACGAGATCAGCGGCACTTCACCGAAAACCATGTTTATGCTCGAATACATGATACGGCGAAACCTGGAACTGGTCGTCACCCAGGGAGACGACAGCCGGGAAGGCATCGATTTGCGCTGGAGATACGATTATTGAGGTGGGGGAGAGCTTTGCCATTTCCATAAAAGTCCATCGAAATATTGCGATGAACGTGCAATTGTTATTACTCATCAGGGGGAGATAACTGCGGCACGTCCAGCTTTACAGCTTGACGGATTGTCCTCACGATTCGTTTAATTCATCCCAGGCAGCCTGAATATTTGCCTGCAGTGAAAGCCTGGAACCGGCACTGACATGATTTGGAAACCCGTCAAGCTGCCGGTGATTTTCAATCTCTTCAAGGGGTTTTCCGTTCGCACGATTTTTTTCGACAAAATCGAGAAGAGCAGACAGGTAATCCCTCATCAGATACAGGTCGCCGGCGTCTCCTGTAACGCCGTAATCGGCGCTGCCATGGCCAAAAATAAATTGAGTATCTGATTCTGATTCATCCGCAATGGTTTCCAGTACATGGATCCAGTTTTCGATGGATGCCCCGCCTTCCCGGTCTATAAACGGGTACCAGCGGTTGAATATGAGATCTCCCAAATGATACACATTGGCCTTTTCAAAGTGTATGACAATATCACCCGAGGTGTGAGCCGGTCCGTAATATTTTGCATGAATAACCTCGTCCCCGGTATCGAGCTTCCAGGACTCCCCGAACGTGGTGTCTGCATAGACCTGGTCATTCATTGTGTTTCGTTCTTCGGCAACCGACCTTTGCAGATCGGGGACATTGTCGTGGGCCACAATTGTATTTGTGATATTTCGAAAATAGGAATTTCCGGCTGTGTGATCGGCATGGTGATGGGTGTTGATCAGGGCATCAATGGATTGTGAGCTGATTTTCTGAATTTTGCCAAAGAATACTCCCGCCGATGGAGGAAATTGCGCATCCACCACAACAATGGCATTATCATCTGCAAGCCACCCGATGGTCCCGCCCCGTCCGGTAAAAACCCCGACATTCCTTCGAATGGGGTCGAGCTGATTAAAAGTACTTCTGGCTGGGAGCGAGCCTGCCGGCAACAGGGCCATGCCGGCTGTCAGCCAGAAACTTGATGCGATAAAACTGCGTCTGTCCATGTAAAAATATTATTCCAGTTTATGATCATCCCTGATAAGCAGAAGAATAGCGGAGTGGGGAACGATCAGGTATTTTTCATTTTCAAACTCGATCTCATAAGATCCGTTCTTTAGATAAATAGCGAGATCACCTTCTTTGGCTTGCATGCCGATAAATCGGGGTTCATTGTTCTCTTCCTTCCAGGGTTCATCGGCCTCTGGCGAAGGGACTGCAAATCCCGGCCCGGTTTTGATGATATAACCACTCTGAACCTCTTCCTTCTATTTTACCGTGGCAGGAAGTACCAGTCCGCTTTTTGTACGTGTTTCCATATCACTTGGTTTGATTAAAA
>SKRC01000086.1 GCA_007118695.1 Balneolaceae bacterium
AAAGCTCAAAGTTGAAAGCTCAAAGCTCAAAGTTGAAAGCTCAAAGCTCAAAGGGGTTGCCCGGAGCACAGGTTACCGAACTGTTCAATATTCATCTGTTCGCCATTCCCTGTTCAATATTCCCCTGTTCGCCATTCCATTTTTCGACATTCCCTGTTCAATATTCTACTGTTCGATATTCGATTGTTCGACATTCTACTGTTCGATATTCCCATGTCCCCAGGGGGCAGGAGGCGGCTCGATCGGTTCAGACAGGTCAAAATCCACCCGCCAGCTCCAGCTTGTATCACGAATTGTACCGTAGGTATAACGCTCCCCGGGCACGATCTCTATGCGCCAGCCGCGAAACATGCCGGTTTCTTCAGAGCGGGGGACTGATTTGAATTCCTGGCGGGTAGAACTGCCTTCGCCAACGGAATGACCGCCATACATGGTCAGATCATCATCGCTGCCGTCCGGCTTGCGGTGGTCGTGTCGTATTTCCAGGCCGTCTTCATGTTTCGTATAGATCCAGGTTCTTGAACGATCCCAGCTACCATCCTCTTCAATTTCAATGTGAAACGGAAGCTTTAATTGATCTTCATCACATTCGCGAAAATGGACAATCAGAAGCTCGGTACCGGTGAGCATCTCATCACCTTCCGGTTCCAGGGTCAGGCTTCCGGGGTAGGCATTGCCACATTGCACGGCAAGTTTATCGAAAAACTCTTGAAAAGGTTTGGGGTCCGGCTCCGCACACGAAATCAATAGCATCAGGGAGAGGATTAAGGAGTCCCGGAGAAATTTTGCAGTGTTCATTTTAGATTTTTTGTTTTCCCGGCTGACTCCCTGGCCATTTCATCGTGGTAGTCAGCCAGTTTTTTTGCAATTTGATCGTCTGTCATAGAAAGCATTCGCAATGCAAGCAGTCCGGCATTCCGGGCTTTCCCGATAGCTACTGTAGCAACAGGCACACCATTTGGCATCTGAACGATTGAATAGAGGCTGTCCACTCCGCCGAGTGCACTGGTTTGAACGGGTACTCCGATTACGGGCAGGGTGGTATAGGAAGCCAGCATGCCCGGCAGATGAGCGGCTCCGCCGGCTCCGGCAATGATTGTTTTGATTCCGCGGCCCCGGGCTGATTTGCCGTATTCAGCCATGGCATCGGGCGTGCGATGGGCTGAGACCACTCTTTTTTCATAAGTAACGTCAAATTGTTCCAGTATATCTGCTGCCTCTTTCATGGTAGGCCAGTCGCTGTCACTGCCCATCACAAGGCCGATTATGGGTTTATTCATCGTTTCGTTGTTTTCCTTTTTTTATGTTTTACCACAGTATTGTCCGGACATTTCTGAAAGTGATGCGAAAATGGTTCTTTGTTGCAAATAAAGCGGCTTTTTTTTCTTTTCTGAAAACAAAAAATACCATCACATTTCGATAAATATATGTTCTCGAAGTATATTAACAGCATTGATTCATTCACAACTGGCAAGTGTTCGGTCAGAACTGGTATTACCACTGAATAATATGCAATAAGATCTGTCAAAAACCCAAAGGCCAAATTCCTGCCTTATCAGTGTCAGTGACCGGGAGTATGTATTATCGAGATACTCTACAACAAACAGTGTGGCGAAACATGCAGTCCCGGCAAACATGCAGTCCCGGCAAACATGTAGTCCCGGGAAACATACAGCGTGGGCAAATATGCAGTGCCTGGAATGGATGCACCAGGTTCCCGGCAATTACGGTATTCTTCATGACCGGTTTTTCAGGCATTGTTGTTTTCCGAATAAATCTAAGGGGAAGTCTAAAAGAGCGTAGCGATTCCTCCTGAAAGCGGCCGGGGCTCATCTATTGTACTCCAACAGCTGCCGGAGTTCATTTTTTGTATCCCGACGGTGGTCTGCTTCTTTTCCCTCCCGACGGTTGCCGGGATTCATCTTTTCCCCGCGAAGCGATATGCGGGCTATATACGAATATCCTTTGTCAGGGATTTTGCTTCCGAGTAAAGCTTATCAGCATCATTTCCCAGGAGCGTATAGTGGCCCATCTTCCGGCCGGGTTTGCTTTGCAGCTTCCCATAGAGATGCAGATGACCGTCGCTTTTTTGTAATGCATGCCAAGCCTGATCGATCTGTGAAGGCCGCTGGTCGGTGCCCAGCAGGTTGATCATGACAGCAGCCGGTTTTCTCAGTGAGGTATCGCCCAGTGGCAGATCCAAAACAGCTCTGACATGATTTTCAAATTGTGAGGTTATACACCCTTCAATGCTATAGTGGCCGGAATTGTGGGGCCTGGGAGCCGATTCGTTCAGCAGCAATTTCCCGTCATGAGTCAGAAAAAATTCGAAAGCAAAAATTCCTTTACCATCTATCGCCTCCGTTGCGGCAACAGCCAGTTCCTCTGCCTTTTTTTGCATTGCAGTGGAAATCGGAGCCGGAGTTTTTACAGCAATGCAAATATGATTTTGCTGGATCGTCTCACAACAGGGATAGGCAGCCGTTCCGGTTTTGTTACGTGCCACCTGAACGGCCAGCTCGTGGCTGAAATCTACGAAAGCTTCCGCCAGTATATCATGACCGGCTTTCCCGCCCAATTGCTGAAAAGCTTTCAGGGCCTCAACAGGAGTATTTACTTTTTCATTTCCATACCCATCGTATCCGCCTTTTGAAGATTTGAGCAAGTACGGCCAGCCGTATTTATCTCCGAATTCCTGAAGGGATGTTTCTGAATCGACCAGTGCATAAGGGGTTACCGGGATACCTGCATTTTCAAACGTCTGCTTTTCAATCAATTTATTTTCAATTAGGGCAAACGATTCGGGGGCAGGGTAGATGGGAGTATGGCTTAGCTCCTGCACCTTTTGCAGCACATTTGAGTCGATGAATTCATTTTCCAGTGTGATCAGATCACACCGTTTTGCGAATGAAACCATAGCGTCGATATCGCTGAATGATCCGTTGCCGGTTTGCGGGGTCATAAATTGTACAGGTTCATTCTCGCGGCGGTCGGAATAGACGGCAACCTGTATGCCAAACCGGAAAGCCTGCACGGCAGACATGCGGGCCAGCTGACCGGCACCTAAAAACCCCAGGGTAAAATCAGAGCGAAGAGATGTTGACACAGTTTTATATCGATTTTGTTTTTGTTGTTAAAGGGTAAAAATCACACAAAGGTAAGAATTCAAAGACCTGATTTCAGAAAACAATTTTTTACAGGCTATTGCAGTTGACTTGAGGCTTCTTATTTTCATGTTAACTGAAGTATTTCAACTTGTATAATCTGTATACTGTTGCTGATTACTCAAAAAGCGGGTATATATAATATTGAACTTTAACTTACGTCGATTAAAATGAATTATACTATTAAAGAGCAATACAATTGTGTTATTTTTGAATTTAAGGGAAAGCTGATGGGTGGCCCGGAAACAACCCGGTTCAATGACAAACTGAGGGAATTTATTGAAGAGGGCAAAAAAAATATTGTGGCAGATCTGGGCAATGTGACATTTATGAATTCATCCGGATTGGGTGCGCTTATCGGCGGGCTGACGACCATGAGAAATGCCGGTGGAGATCTGCGGCTTTGCAGGGCAGGCGACCGAATTGAAAGTCTGTTGATAGTGACTAAACTGATTACGGTTTTCCAGAATTACAAGACACTCGAGGAAGCTGTGGAGTCGTATCAAAAGAAATCGAAGGAATGAAACCCGGGCGAAAAGGAAGGCGCTTCCCCTGTTGAAGCTACTTCCCCTAATGATTGCACCGGGGTTTAAAAGCCTGCCTTTCTATTCTCACTTTGCATCGTTGAATGCAAAGCCCGGGCTAATAACTTTTCGGGATCAAATGAGTCTTGAATATTTAATCGGCAAAGGTGTGAAGGGCTGCGGTCAGTCGCCGGGAATAATTCACTGCGAATACTCTGTCTGAAAATTGTTATTTTACCTGTCATACAGACCAGGTAAAAGATATATGGATATAGAATCAAAACTACAGCAGGTAAAAGAGCGGTACGACGAACTCAACCAGGCAATGGCGGACCCCTCTATTTATGACCGTCCGGATGAGTACAGGGAACTTACCAAAGAACATACCCAGCTAAAGGACCTTGTCGAAGATTTCGATCGCTGGAAGGAGCTTAAAAAGAATCTGAAGGGAAACAAGGAGTTGCTGGAGGCCGGGGAAGATCCTGAAATCATGGAAATGGCCAGCCTGGAGAATAAGGAGCTGGTGCAGGAGCTAGAGCAGCTCGAAGAAGAGATCAAGTTCAAGCTGATTCCGAAAGATCCGGAGGATTCCAAGGATTGTATTGTAGAGATCCGGGCGGGAACTGGCGGTGATGAGGCAGCACTATTTGCGGGTGATCTGTTCAATATGTACAACCGGTATGCTGATTCAAAGGGCTGGAAACTGAAACTTCTCAGTCTGCATGAAGGGGATATGGGAGGGTTCAAAGATATTGTATTCAGTCTTAAAGGTGAAGATGTTTACGGGGAGATGAAGTATGAAAGCGGTGTCCACCGGGTGCAACGTGTACCTGAAACGGAAACCCAGGGGAGGGTTCATACCTCGGCGGCGACGGTGGCCGTGTTGCCGGAGGCTGAAGAGGTGGATATAAAAGTGGATATGGGTGACATCCGGGTGGATACATTTCGCTCGAGTGGTGCCGGAGGGCAGCATGTCAACAAGACGGATTCTGCTATTCGGCTGACTCATGAGCCATCCGGCGTTGTCGTTGAGTGCCAGGAAGAACGCTCCCAGCATCAGAATAAAGAGAAAGCGCTGGTGATGCTCAGAACCAAACTTTATGATATGGAATTGGAGCAGCAAAGATCGGCGCGTGCGGCCGAGCGCAAGAGCCAGGTTTCCACTGGCGATCGAAGTGCAAAAATCCGTACATACAACTTCCCCCAGGGAAGGCTGACCGATCACCGTATCAATCTGACGCTGTACAACCTCGATGACATTTTGAAAGGTGATATAGGTGAAATTATCCAGGCCCTCCGTGTAGAGGATAACCTGGAGAAACTCAATGCAGTGATGCAGTGAACAGTTATCAGTAAACAGTTGAATAGTGAACAGTGATCAGTTAGCAGTGTTTCAGTGGGTCAGAGTGTCAATGATTATCCCGGTTCTACAGTCATACAGTTCTATAGTGCTTCAGTTGCCTGGGAATGATATCCATGACACACTTTGAATTATTGAACACGGCCCTACAGTGCTCACAGTGTGGCCGTCAACATCCATGGACGCACTTTATTGAACACTTCCTGGGCAGATGGCCCGGAACCGCTCCTGGAACGCTCCTCGCTCCCTGTCACTGACCCACTGCACATTGCCACTGATTACTGATTACTGTTCCCTGCCCACTGCCACTGCTCACTTCAACAACACACTGCTTCCTGCCACTGCCCACTGCTAACTGTTCACTGCTACTGCCAACAGAACACCCCACAAATTAGAGTGCTGAACGCACTTCAATTATCTCCTCCTCAAGGGGAGAAAGATGGCCCTCACCACTGCCAACTGCTACTGCCCACTGCTTACTGATCACTGTTTACTGATCATTGACACATTGACACACTGTTCACTGATGCACTGCCAACTGCCATGCATCTCTGTGAAAAAACGGTTATTATAGGACGTAATATCTAACAATCATCAATTAACACCTTTAATTTCCACCCTGTGAACTTTCCAAGTCCATTTTACCGGTGGCGCCCCCATCCGTGGCACGGCCTCGAAGTTGGTGAAAATCCGCCTGAAATTGTCAATGCCTTTATCGAAATTACTCCCTTTGATATGATCAAATACGAAGTGGATAAAAAAACCGGGTATTTGAGGGTGGACAGACCTCAGAGAAGCTCTTCAATGCCTCCTTCTCTTTATGGTTTTATCCCGCGCACCTATTGTGGAGACAAGGTGGGAATGTTGTCAACCGAAACGGATAAAGGAGATGGCGACCCCCTCGACTTGTGTGTGATAAGTGAGAGGCCCATCGACCGAACCGAAGTGATTCTCAGCACAAGGGTGATCGGAGGCATTCATATGATCGACCGCGGAGAAGCCGACGACAAGATTATTACCGTACTCGACAATGACAAATATTATGAAAACATCAAGGATATTTCTGATCTGCCTGATGTGTTGATTGAGCGAATTCGCCACTATTTCGGGACCTATAAATTGATTCCTGGTGAAGATACACAGGATGTCTATGTGGATAGGGTATTTGATGTGAAACACGCAAAAAAAGTCATAGAAGCATCGATGAGGGACTACGAAGAAATGTTCGGAGAATAAAGCGCTTATTATGATTCGTTTTTTGAAGATATTTCTACTGATAGTTTTCACATTCCATTTTGTCCTGCATTCCGGTTTATTTGCCCAATCAGTTGAATCAGATGAAATTGAGCCGGAGATAAGCCACGAGGATCTTCATATTGAACCTGACAGGACAGTCCGCCTGCAAACCAATGAAGGGACCTGGATGTCGCTCGATGTCCATCCTTCGGGGGAGAGAATCATATTTGATTTTATGGGGGATTTGTATGAGTTGCCTGTAAACGGCGGAGATGCAACACGGCTGACACGTGGCATGGCATTTGACTCTCAACCCCGCTATAGCCCCGACAGCGACAAAGTGGTTTTCATTTCTGATCGAATCGGGGGAGATAATAACTGGCTGCTCTGGTTTCAGCAGAAAGAGCCTGACGGATTGCCGGGGTTGCATTTACTGGATTAGCAAAGATTGCTTGTAGGGTCAATTAGCGTATATTGCATTCTCCATTCCATGCGTTTAGTTGTTTGTTACAACATAGAATCATTGAATTTGATATAAGAATGGCGTTACAACAGGAAAAGAAGTGGTATATCGATTACACGTATATCCTTGCAGGATTGATTTTGACGATCTATGCAATGATTGTTGCAAAAACGATTCTGCTTCCGCTGCTTTTTGCCATTTTCTTTTCCATTCTTCTCTCCCCATTTTGCGGGTGGCTTGAAACGTATAAGGTTCCCCGGATCCTGGCGGCTTTGATAGCCATTCTGACCGGTTTCCTGGTTCTTGCAGGGCTCGGGTTTTTATTCTATACCCAACTGAGTGCATTTGTAGATGATATAGAGATGATTCAGCAACGTCTGGAAGAGTTGATAGATGGGGCCGAGTCCTTTTTGATTGCCTGGTTCGGAATGGATGAATTTGTAGAGCTTGGTTCGATTGAAGAGGCGCTTGTCGAGTTTGTAAGGGAAAATACTGCAGCCCTGACCCGCGGAATTGCCGGTGCTGCTGCTGTGATTACAGCCACGTTTCTCGTTCCCATCTATATGTTTCTGTTGTTGATCTTCAGGGATTTTCTGCAGGAATTCCTGCTGCAGGTATTTGGCCGGAAGGATCAGCACCGGTTGCAGAAAGTGAAAACCATCATCGAAAAGGTAAAACTGGTTGTGCAGCATTACATCACCGGCATTATCATTGTAATCGCTATTCTGGCAGTCATCAATTCCACGATGCTCCTGCTGGTGGGAGTGGATCATGCAATTTTCTTCGGGGTTTTTGCAGCAATGCTGAATGTTGTTCCATTTATTGGCCCGATTTTCGGTTCCATCCTGCCGGTTCTGTATGCTATTCTGACGATGGATTCATTGATCTACCCGGCCATCATTCTTGTGAGTTTTTACATCATCCAGCTATTTGAGAGCAACCTTTTCACACCGGTCATTGTGGGCAGCCAGGTTAGCCTGAATGCCCTGGTAACGTTGCTGTTGCTCTTCATAGGGGCCCAGATCTGGGGCCTTGCCGGGATGATCCTCTTCATTCCACTGGGGGCAATTCTCAAAGTTGTATTCGATGAAATTGAGACGATGAGGCCCTACGGGTTTATCATGGGCCGGGTGCCGTCGGAGATGCATACCAGGAAAGGCCCACTTGCCAGGAAAATCAGTGAAATTTCCAAGCAGGCCACGGCTGAAAATGAAGACTGATGGAGGGTATGATTTAAAACACCAAAAAACCAAAAGTTTATTTTAATTTCAATCCGGGAGTTTGAGAGCCAGCCTGACAGATGAGACCAATCCCGGGGAAATTCGGAACGACTTTTTTCGGGGTAAAAATTTTGAAGAAGTGATTCGGTACATGGCCGAGGATTCTTCCAGAATGCTTCCCCCTATTCGGCCAACAGCATTTGTAAAAGTGGCAGATATCCGCGATTCCTAGTCCACCCTTAGGCCGGCCTGACCTGGTGTTTTGCTTTTTTTCTCTGTCCGAGCAGATATTTTTCCAGCTCCACCATCAGAAAAACGAACAGGCCGGCCATAACCGGAAAGATCCAGTATGAATAGACATGAGGGTCGGTTCCAAACAGATGGTTCATAAACGGAGCATAGGTAAAAACCAACTGGAGAATGATCAGTATTCCGGCAGCATAAAATGCCGCCCGGTTATTAAAAAAACCTTTGCCGAGAGCCGGATTATACATCTTCCGGCAATTGAAGAGATAAAAGAGCTGACCGGCAACTAGTGTATTGACAGCAATGGTTCTTGCTGTTTCCACTTCATAGCCATTCTGTTTAAGCCAGGTATACATGGCCAGGGTTAGCCCGCCTATCAGAATTGATACAAACCCGATTCGCCATACAAAATATCCATCCAGGATGGGTGCTTTGGAATCCCTCGGCGCCCTTTTCATTACACCGGCTTCTGTCGGTTCAAATGACAAGGCCAGGGCAAGGGTCACGGCCGTTACCATATTTACCCAGAGAATCTGCACAGGAGTGATCGGCAGTACCATTCCCATCAGCACAGCTGCCATTATTACCATAGATTCAGCTCCATTCGTGGGAATGATAAATAGAATGGCCTTGCGCAAGTTGTCGTAGATGGTGCGTCCCTCTTCAACCGCATTGGCGATGGAGGCAAAATTATCATCAGCCAAAACCATCTCGGCCGAATCTTTGGTGACTTCCGTTCCCTTGATCCCCATCGCAATTCCGACATCGGCGCGTTTGAGCGCCGGGGCATCATTGACCCCATCGCCGGTCATGGCACAGATCATCTTTTCAGCCTGGAGGGCAGTCACCAACCGCAGCTTGTGTTCAGGGCTGGTCCGTGCAAATACATCATATTCCACTGCTGCCTTGCGTAACTCATCATCGTTCATTGCTTCAAGCTCGGCACCGCTAATCGCTTTTTCGCCATCGCCAATCCCCAGTTCTTTGCCAATGGCCCTTGCGGTAATGACATGGTCACCGGTTATCATTTTCACCTTGATACCGGCCTCTTTACAGGTTTTGATTGCCTCAATGGCTTCGGGCCTCGGGGGGTCAATTATCCCGACCAGCCCGAGAAAAGTAAGCTGATCCCCGATATCGTCATGGTCTATCTGATTTTTAACGTCCTTTGCCCTGCCGATTGCCGAAGCAAGCACCCGGCGGCCTTCTGCGGCTTGGCGATCCATTTGCTTTATCCAAAATTCACGGTCAAGCTCCGTATCGCCATCATTGGTTCGCTGAGTGCTGCAAAGATCAAGCAGCTTTTCGGGGGCTCCCTTTACATAAATCAGTCTTTCGCCATCGACTTCGTTCAACGTAGCCATATACTGATGCTCCGATTCAAATGGGATATGATCAATACGCGGCGGGCGAAAATCCGACAGTCCGGCTTTGTAGCCGAGCGTGACAAGGGCACCTTCCGTAGGGTCACCTTCCAACGTCCACTGACCATTTTCCTGGAAAATTTCAGCATCACTGCAGGTACGAACGGTTTTTATCAGCTCATAGAGAATGGATTCATCCGGGGCGTTTACAGGTTCGCCGCTGTTACGGATCTCTCCATCCGGAGCGTATCCGGCGCCTTCAATATCATAAGACCCGGCAGTTGTTATGACAGATCTGGCCGTCATTTCATTACGGGTGAGGGTCCCCGTTTTATCGGAGCAGATTACGGTCACGGATCCGAGGGTTTCCACCGAAGGAAGTCGCCTGATGATGGCATTTCTCCTGGCCATGGCCTGAACACCGATCGCCAATGTAATGGTCATGATCGCCGGCAATCCTTCCGGTATCGCTGCAACGGCCAGACTGATTACAGCCAGGAATATCTCATCAATGGCGTAATCGCGCAGAAAATAACCGATGGCAAAAAAGAGCGCAGTGATTGCCAGGATCACCACGGACAATGCCTTGCCGAAACTGTCGATTTGCTGCAGAAGCGGTGTGGTAATTTTTTCCACCTCCGTCATCATTCGGTTGATCTTCCCGAGCTCGGTATGGCTGCCGGTTTCTACAACAACCCCGGTGGCGCGGCCATAGACAACAGACGTGCCGGAGAAGGCCATACACTTTTGATCACCGGGAACCGCGTCGGCTGTTACAGGGTCGGTATTTTTCTCAACCGCCACCGATTCCCCGGTCAGTGCTGATTCTTCGATACGCAGATTCCTTACCTTGATCAGCCTCAGGTCTGCAGGAATCTTGTCGCCGGATTCGAGCAATACGATATCTCCCGGCACCAGGTTTTCCGCATCGATTTTCCTGCGTTCGCCTTCCCGTAAAACTGTGGCATCCAGGGAGAGCATTTTGCGAATGCCTTCGAGTGCTTTTTCAGCTTTTCCTTCCTGGATAAAGCCAATCAGTGCATTAATAACAACCACACCAAGAATCACCCAGGTATCGAGCCAATGGTCCAATAGGGCGGTAATAACCGCTGCAATCAGAAGCACGTAAATGAGTACGTTGTGGAACTGCATTAAAAAACGCATCAGGGCTGATTGGGTTTCGGGCTCTGGCAGTTTGTTTAAGCCGTATTCCTCTTGTCTCTTTTGAGCTTCTTCCCTGGTCAGTCCGTTCTCAGATGTCGATAACTCTTCAAGTGTCTTGTCAACAGGCCGCTGGTACCATTTTTTTTTGGAATCAACCTCTGCTTGCTCTTGTGCAACACTAACGTTTTTATCCGGCATGGTCATTCAGTTTTCACCTCAGAATAGTTAAGTTGTTTGATCGATTGATCTGATTGGTGGTTCAATTGTAACGACCCTTCGTAACAGCCTGCCAAGGATATCAGAGCCGGTAATAATGCGTTTTTCCTCATCCGTCCACAACAATATCAGATCGACATCAATGACATCGTCTCCCGGCTTTTCAGGTTCCACCTTAAGTCTGCCGATGATTTGACCGAGAGGCAGTTCAGGATTTCCGGTAATAAGCGGCCGGTTACAATGTTTGAGCGGGTTGAAATCTTCATTGCTGAAAAGGGCATCCCTCAGGAATTCATGGGTATTGATGACATGGCGCGGAACCCCGGTTTCATCCACCAAAATGGCCCACTTCTTGGCTGGAGCAGCTATTTTTTTCAAAAACGGATCCTCTTCATCCCTCCTGAACTCCGGAAATTGCGGAATTAATCCTTTGTATGGCAATGTCAGTATAGTGGATGGGTCGAGTGGTTCTCCTTTCTCTCTTACAGGAAGATCATCAAGCCGAAGAAAATTGATCGCTCCGGTCGCTTCGACACGGCCCACTTCGGTCGTTTCTTTCTGAGCGTGGTAACGAAGAATATCCATCAATTCCTCTTCTTTAAACCAGGGGATGCCTTCAGGCCCGACCAGCTTGTCGAGAATGAGTCCCGACGGGCGCGCAACCGGCCAGAAGAGTACCTTGTAGAAGCGCAAAAGAGGCAGGAGAAAGGAGACCACCTTCATGGCATGCCGTGAAAAATAGGCCTGGGGAAAGATCTCTGCAACAACGGTAATCACAACCGTTGAAAACAGGAATGCGAAGACACCGGCCATGACCGATTCGGCAAGCAATGTAAGAAGTACATTGAGAGCCACATTTGCCCACAGAATGGTTGCCAGGGTGAAATTGGCATCACGGCGGAGTTGAAGTACTTTATCGGCAACTTTATCTCCCGAGTTTGCTGCCACTTCCAGGCGAAGCCGGCTCAGTTTAAATACAGCCAGGTTCAATCCCGACATCGAGGAGGATTGGGTGATGCAGATCAGGATACCCAGCCATATCAGAGGTTCATTCATTGTAAAGGGGATGATGGTTTGATCCTGTCATTTTTCATCGCATTAACGGCCATGTATCCGGTATATCTGGCCGATGTCCCGGAGATGGGAAGGGTTACTGATGCTGTTGGACACCTGTACATGTACCTTGATGTTGAAAAGTGGATCATACATGCCCCTGGGCAATCATTGCATCGGCAACCTTGATAAATCCTGCGATATTAGCCCCATTCAGATAATCCACACCACTGCTTTCCTGGCCATACTCGAGGCATTTTTCATGAATGGTTCGCATAATCTCAACCAGGTTTTTATCCACACTTTCAATACTCCAGGAAAGGCGCTTCGCATTCTGGGTCATCTCCAGGCCTGACACGGCCACACCGCCGGCATTTGAGGCTTTTCCCGGGGCATAATTGATTCCGGAGCGATAGAGCAACTTCATTGCTTTGTCTGTACAAGGCATATTCGCCCCCTCAGCCACACAGGTAACTTCATTTTTAATCAGATGCAAGGCATCATGTTCCTCGATCTCGTTTTGGGTCGCACAGGGCAGGGCAATGTCGCATGGCAATTCCCACGGTTTGCCTTTATGAAATTCGCAATAAAATTCATCTGCATACTCTTTGATGCGTCCGCGTCTTTCAATCTTGAGCTCCATCAGGTATTCCAGTTTCTCCTCATTGATGCCATTTTTGTCGTAGATGAAACCGTCCGAATCAGACAGGGCAATGACCTTTGCTCCCAGGTCGATCGCTTTTTCACAGGCAAAGAGTGCGACATTACCGGATCCGGATATCACAACGGTTTTACCCTCGATGGAAGCGGAGGTGTGCTTTAACATCTCCCGCACAAAATATAAAAGCCCATACCCGGTGGCTTGTGGCCGGAGTTTACTGCCGCCATAGGCCAACCCTTTTCCTGTTAATACCCCGGTAAATTGTGCGGTTAATCGTTTGTACTGGCCGAACAGGAATCCTACTTCCCGTTCACCCACGCCGATATCCCCGGCCGGGACATCCATGTCGCCGGAAATGTAACGGTAGAGTTCATTCATAAAGCTCTGGCAAAAACGCATAATTTCAGCTTCACTCTTCCCGCGCGGATTAAAATCCGAACCGCCTTTTCCGCCTCCGAGTGGAAGACCGGTCAGGCTGTTTTTAAAAATCTGTTCAAAGGCCAGAAACTTGATTACCCCCAGATTTACATGCGGATTGAATCGTAAGCCACCCTTATATGGGCCCAGGGCACTGTTAAACTGAACCCTGAACCCTCTGTTAACCTGATAGTTTCCCTGGTCATCTTCCCAGGGTACCCTGAACATGATTGCCCGTTCAGGTTCGATCAACCGTTCGATCAGACCCGGAAACTGGTATTTTTCATTCTCATTGACAAATGGAATGACTGAATTCATCACTTCCCTGACAGCCTGTTGAAACTCCGGCTGATCGGGATCCCGATTCTCGGAATATTCGAGTACTTTCTCAATGGAGTAGTCACTTATAGTAATCTTGGTCATGTTCTATTTGAAAAGGTCGATATTGAATATTTCAATTATATGATGAAGATATGAAGTTAAAAATTCAAACTGCCAGGAGTTTCGAACTTCCGGTGCCTGTAAAGTATAAACCCACAATTTCCTGAATGCATTCAGGGACTCCATATCGTATTCCTGATTCGGAGGCTTCGACAGATACTTGACAGCTGCAAAAGTTTTGTCTGAAAATATCATTAATCATAATAAAATTTTCAGCTTCATGTATCCCCTCATCGATCAAGGTATAGGATCAAAAAAAGGAATCTGCAGCCGGACGCAGAAGGTGCCTGTCTGAATAATCGAATAGATGCATGATTTTAACTTTTTCTTTCTTTAATAGTCAGTAACTTACGGCGATAGTTCGATGGCGAAATATAGCGAAATATATATTTTACCTTCGGATGCGTTTAATTACCAATAGGAAAATTTTTAACCCAGGAAGTAACACTCATGGCAACACAAGATCATCTGCGTGAGGAAGTCACCATTCGGTTTGCTGGTGACTCCGGCGACGGGATGCAGCTGACCGGCTCATTGTTTACAAATACCACTGCTTTGGAAGGGAATGATTTGCGTACCCTTCCGGAATTCCCTGCAGAAATCAGGGCGCCGGCCGGCACGGTTCCCGGCGTCTCCTCCTTTCAACTTCACTTCGGAAGCAAGGAAATCATGACACCCGGTGATATTTGTGATCTGCTTGTAGCCATGAATTCGGCAGCGTTGAAAGCCAACCTGGGGCTGTTGAAACCGGGCGGAACCATCATCGTCAATACCGCAGGATTCGACAAACGGAACCTGAACCTCTCCAAATACGGGGATGAGAACAATCCCCTGGAAGACGGCACACTCAGCGGGTACACCGTCCTGGAAGTGGATATCACCAAGCTGACCAAAGAGAGCCTGTCCGATTCCGGCCTGTCGCACAAGGACATTGAACGATCAAAAAACATGTTTGTACTCGGGCTGCTCTATTGGATGTATAACAGGCCGCTGGAGTCAACCATCTCATTTTTGAATAAGAAATTCGGCAAAACACCGGAAATCGCCAAAGCCAATATCAAGGTGCTCAAGGATGGGTACCATTATGGCGAAACTACGGAAGTATTTACCTCTCGATTTACCGTTAAAAAGGCACACTTGAAACCCGGTACCTATCGGAATATCACCGGTAATGATGCCACTGTAATTGGACTTGCTGCGGCAGCCAGAAAAAGCAATTTACCGTTGTTTTTCGGCTCCTATCCAATAACACCGGCCTCGGATGTTCTGCACGGTTTGTCGAGGCTCAAAAATTATGGAATCTATACGTTTCAGGCCGAAGATGAAATTGCAGCGGTATCTTCTGCCATTGGAGCTGCCTTCGGTGGCAGTATTGGGGTGACCAGCTCATCGGGCCCCGGGATTGCCCTGAAAGGAGAAGCGATCGGCCTTGCCGTTATGCTTGAACTGCCCCTGGTGATATTGAATATCCAAAGGGCAGGCCCGTCGACCGGTATGCCAACAAAAACAGAGCAGTCCGATCTGCTTCAGGCCATGTACGGGCGAAACGGGGAAAGCCCGGTGGTGATTGTGGCGCCAAGAACACCGGCCGACTGTTTTGATATGGTGTTTGAAGCCTGCCGGATATCACTCGAACATATGGTGCCGGTGTACTTTATGTCGGACGGCTTCCTGGCCAATGGCTCCGAACCCTGGAAATTCCCGAGTGAGGAGAATCTGAAAAATATCAATGTTGAATTTGAATTACCTGCAAATGGCAGCGATAAGCCCTTCCTGCCTTATGCCAGGGATGAACGTCATGTGCGCTCCTGGGCCATACCGGGAACGAAAGGAATTGAGCACCGGGTCGGCGGCCTGGAAAAGGAGGATCTGACAGGAAATGTGTCCTACGACCCGGATAATCATGAAAAGATGGTGAAAGTCCGGAAAGCAAAAGTGGATGCTATTGCCCATCACATTCCATTGCAGGATGTGGACAGTGGAAATGAAAACGGGGATGTGCTGCTGCTGGGCTGGGGATCCACCTACGGGTCGCTCCGCACGGTTGCCGGTAAACTCAGGGAGGAGGGCGTGGACATTTCCCATATACACCTCCGATATCTGAATCCCTTCCCGCGAAATCTGGGGAGCCTATTGAACGGATTCAACCAGATTCTGGTCCCCGAAATCAATGACGGACAATTGGTTCGAATGATCCGGGATCAATATCAATCACCAGCCAAAGGTATTAATAAGATCAAAGGCAGGCCTTTTGGAGTGGATGAATTAAAGGAAGAGATTCTTTTGGCTATTCAAGCGTCAAAAAGTAATCTGGTAAGTTAAATCAAAGAGGCTCAAATGAAATTAAATACAAAAATCGATCAACATCTAAGCCTTAACGGACAACCTGAAAAGTATTCCAGCAAGGATTTTTCATCCGACCAGGACGTCAGATGGTGCCCGGGTTGCGGTGATTATACGATACTGAAACAGGTTCAGAACATCATGCCCGATATCGGGGTAGCAAAGGAAGACATTGTCTTTATTTCAGGAATCGGATGCGCTGCCCGTTTTCCCTATTACATGGATACGTTTGGCATGCATTCCATTCACGGCCGTGCTCCGGCCATTGCCACCGGGCTAAAAGTGACTCGCCCGGAGCTGAGCGTGTGGATTATTACCGGTGATGGGGACTCCCTGTCTATCGGAGCCAACCACTTTGTACAACTGCTCAGACGGAATGTGAATGTGAATCTGCTGCTGTTTAATAACGAGGTATACGGCTTGACGAAAGGGCAGTATTCACCGACTGCCCCGGAAGGTTCGGTGTCGAAATCCAGTCCATACGGATCGATTGATCATCCTTTTAATCCTTTGGCTCTGAGTTTGGGTGCAGACAGTGCTTTTGTAGCCAGAACGATGGACCGGGACCCCAAACACCTTCAAAAGATGTTGCTTCGTACCCACCAGCACAAGGGAACGTCCATGCTGGAAATTTACCAGAACTGCATCGTTTTCAAAGACGGGGCGTTTGAACTGTTTACAGACAAAAAATCACGCCCTCGTGAAACGATCTACCTTGAAGATGGCGAACCCCTTGTGTTTGGGAAAGATAATGAGAAAGGGGTACGTCTGGACGGTATACGTCCTGAAGTTGTATTGTTGGATGAGGGAAAATACAGCAAAGAGGACCTGTGGGTGCACGACGAGCAGGATTCAACCAAGGCGCACCTGTTGTCCCGTTTCTTCGACAGTCCGGAACCGGGTGATGAATACCATCTGCCTCGTCCGTTTGGCGTTCTATATGCCACGGAACGTCCCTGCTATGACGAAGGCGTACGGGCACAAGTGGACCATGAGATTGACAGAAAAGGCCCCGGTGATCTTAACGAGCTCTTAAGCGGCCATGAAACCTGGGTTGTCGGGGAATAACACAGGATTTAAGTCTTTGAAGGTTGACAAGGGGTGGCTGATGAAATGATTGCAAGATGATGATGAGTCTGTATCAAACTAACCCGCATATCGCTTCGCGTGGAAAAGATGAGTCCCGACCGCCGTCGGGAGGGAAAAGATAAGCGTTTCACGGGATTCGCTACGTTCTGAGCTCAAAACTATTTTTGCTTCGCCTTGCTGAGGGAATATTTTCTTGGTGAAAAATGCGGGCTAACCCCGGCAGTTATTCTCTCATTATGGTCCGCATCAACCCTGTGCCTTACCTTATGGCACGATATCGTCGGTTTAATTGCGGTAATATCTATACGACTTCAAGCTCCAGTTGATCCAGTTTGTCGTCGATGAATTTGGCTTGATCAGAAGAAAAACCGAACTCCACTGCACGTGCATTTTCGGAAGCCTGAGCAGCATTGCGGGCACCCACCAGTGCAGCGGTGATACCCGGCTGGCGGATGGTCCATTGAATGACAAGCTGGGCCAGTGTGGCATTTTTTTGATTTGCAATGGGTTTGATATCATCCAGGAACTTGTTGACTCTTCTGATATTCTCACCGGTGAAATACTTCTCATTGGCTCTTGTATCGCCTTCATTGAATGAATACCCCGGTTTCATTTTACCGGTTAACAGACCGCGCTGAAGAGGGCTGTACGCCAGAATTCCTTTTTTATGTTTTCGGCAATGAGGAACCAGCTCTTCCTCAATATCCCTGCGGACCATACTGTATGGAACCTGGTTGGAGGCGAGCGGAATCACTTTTTCTGCAGCCGTCATCTGCTCTGCGTTGTAGTTGCAGACACCAGCCTCCCGGATTTTCCCCTGTTTCTTAAGTTTCAGCACCGCTTCCATTGTCTCATCAATGGGGGTGGTCGGGTCGGGCCAGTGAATTTGATATAAATCAACATAGTCGGTACCGAGTCTTTGCAGGCTTTCCTCACACTCTTTTATTACACTCTCTTTCCCTGCATACCTGTGTAATTTGATGGGGTTGCCGTCATTGTCCCTGCTTTCCGTGACAAAGACACCATTGGGGGTGTCCCACCTGACACCGAACTTTGTCAGAATCTGAATTTTTTCACGCGGGATATCTTTAATGGCTTTCCTGACGATTTCTTCACTCAAACCCTGGCCATAGGCTGGTGCGGTATCGATGGAGGTCACACCCAGTTCATACGAAGCGCGTATTGCATCGATCGCTTCACTTATTTTGGTTCCACCCCACATCCATCCGCCGATTGCCCAGGCCCCAAACGTAACTTCCGAGATTTTCAGGTCTGTATTTCCAAGTTTCGGGTATTTCATTGTATTCTTTAGATTAATGGTTAGCCTGAATTTCCTGTCTTTATGAGGAATATCCGGAAAAAGTTTCCCTGAGCATCGTGATGCTATTCTCTACAGCCTCTTCAGAGGGAGCGTGGCCTTCGAATTCAATAGAGATATAGCCTTTATAACCTGCATCGTACAAGATATTGGCAATTCGCTTGTAGTCCAGGTCCAGGTCATAAAACCGGCCACCCCCGTAATAGGTTTTGGCCTGAACAAAAACCGTGTAGGGAGCAAGCATTTCCATTTGTTCATATTTTCGTTCAAGAAAGTTGCCGGTATCGAGTAAAACCCTGAGCCAGGGAGAGTCAAAAGCGTTCATAATTCTCAGCACTCCTTCGGCTGTTCTTGTCATTCCCCAGTGATTCTCTAGCCCAAGTATTACACCATGTTCCTCGGCCACGGGTACACATTTTTCCAGCGATTCAATGCACCAGTCGAAAGCATCATCTTCGGTATATCCCTCAATTGGAGGTTCAATGCCTCCGCGTTCCATCAATTCGGCAAAGGTATCGGTTGTGCCCCAGCGACCGGCGCTGATGCGAATGCAAGGGGTTCCAAGATCGTGTGCCAGCCGGATGAACCGGATGGTATCGTCGATACTCTTCTGGCGTTCGTCGGGGTCGGGATTGACAAAATCCTGGTGTGTGGACAAGCAGTTCAGATCGACTCCCAGGGTCAGTGCATGGCGTTTCAACTCTCTGATATAGGAGGGTTCTTCGCTTTCCATTTGCCGGTGCAGGATATCGACCCCAAAAACACCAAGCCTGGCCGCCTCATCGATTACGTACCGGATCGGGGTGCGTTCCGGGTCGAAATGCCAGTAAGAATAGGAAGAGATGCCCAGTTTTACGTGGAATGGGGATGGATAAGGTGAATCCGAATCCCTGTTAAGGGCCAGTGCTCCGGCTGGCAGGAGCGTCCCGCCGGCAGCGCCGGCAGAAATTTTTTTAAGAAATGATCTGCGTTGCATGTCTGTCCTTTATCTTAAATAGTCGGTTTGAGGTTTGATTACGGATACTAACAGAAACAGCTATACAAAGCAAGCTGGGTACTAGTCGTGAGTCCTGAGTCCTGAGTCGTGAGTTGGTTATTTCGAAGTTTTCGTAGATTCAAGCTTGTTGATTTAGTGGTCAAGCTAAATCAGGGAATAGACAATGGACAACAACTCTTGACTCATGTACTCAATACTCAAATCTCAGGACTCAGGACTCAGGACTCAGGACTCAGATATGACTCAATACTAATCCTTATCAAATGTAATGGTAAATGACGTCCCCTTCTTCACGTCGATGGTTGTCTTCGCTTCGAGTTGTTTGGAAAGGATATTGATCAATGTAAAGCCAATGGTGCTTTGCGTGCCGAGTTCAAAATCCTCCGGCAAACCGATACCGTTATCGTTAATCCGGAATGATACCCTGCTTTTTGTTTGATGAATCTGAATATCGATTTTACCTGAATCTCGCTCATGGAATGCGTGTTTGCAGGCATTGGTGACAAGTTCATTGAGTATGAGTGCGGCCGGAATTGCCTGATTGATGCTCAGGCTGACCTCCTCAATCGATGGATTGAAACGTATGTTTTTCTTCTCCAATTTGAAAAGCCGGTTGTTGTTGTCCAGCAGTCCTTCGATAAATGGTGCAAAGGATACATTGTTGTAATCACCCGATTTATGAAGCAGCTCATGGATGGAAACCATGGATCGGATGCGCATATGACTGTTCTGGAGTACCTTTTGGGTATCTGCATTTTCCGTATTGAACCCTTCAAGTTGCAGCAGGCCTGAGATTACAGCCAGGTTGTTCTTTATCCGGTGATGAATCTCAGCCAGCAATGTTTCTTTCTCTTCAAGTTCACTGTTCAATAGCTCCAGTTGAAAGGTTTTCCGGCGCAGTTCCAGCCGGGTCTGAACTTCACTGGCGAGCGTCATCAGACCCTCCAGTTGCCAATCTTCGAGCTTACCAGGCTCATAATCGAGCACACAAATAGTTCCCAGATTGTTTCCATTGCTGCTCTTCAGGTTCACCCCGGCATAAAACCGGAAGCCGGGATCGTTTTGGACAATTGGTAAACGGCTGAACCTCTCATCCTTGCCGGCATCTTCAACGATCATCCATTCATCTTGTAAAATGGTGGCGTTGCAGAAAGATCCTCCCCGATGCGTCTCCTTCGGCATCGGTGAGCCTCCTGCCTTGCTCCAGATTCGCTCGCCATCAACAAAATTGATTTGTGAAATGGGGCTTGCACAAATTTGTGCTGCCAGTTTGACCAGTGCATTAAATCCATCTTCTTCGGGTGTATCGAGAATCCGGTATGATTTCAGGTCTGATATCCGTTGTTCCTCGTCCTCCGGTACTTCAAAATGGGTTTTCATTTTTTCGGAATGTATTAATTAGTCAGTTAGAAGGGTTATCAATCTATTGTTTTTTATCAGAGGATGAAATTAAAGGTTAATAATTAGCATTCAAATAATGGTTCATCAAGGGTATTCAAATTGGTTTATTCCAAATTTGTCCATTTGGATTTCTATCTTCGGTATCGATAATCCTGAAATAAAATGTTAGTTCATTAAATATGAAATATATTGGAGCACATGTGAGTGCAGCGGGTGGAGTGGAAAATGCTCCTGTGAATGCCCATAAAATCGGTGCAACCGGTTTTGCCCTGTTTACCAAGAATCAGAGGCAGTGGAACGCAAAACCTCTGAGTGAGGAGGATATTACCAACTTTAAAAAAAACTGTTCGAAATTCGGATTTTCCATGAATGGAATTCTGCCTCACGACAGTTACCTGATCAATATCGGGCATCCGGAATCATCAAAACTGCAGAAATCAAGAGATGCATTTCTGGATGAATTCCAGCGTTGTGAACAGTTGGGTATCCGCATGATCAATTTTCATCCCGGCAGCCACCTGAACAAAATCGATGAAGCAGAGTGCCTGAAACGAAATGCCGAGTCGATCAACTGGACATTGGATCAAACCACCGGAGTCACTGCGGTTATTGAAAATACAGCCGGACAGGGGACGAATCTCGGATACAGGTTTGAACATCTTGCCGCAATCATTGACCAGGTGGATGACAAGGAGCGGATCGGCGTTTGCCTGGATACGGCGCACGCTTTTGCCGGTGGATACGACATATCAACAAAAAAAGGGTTTATGGATACTTTTATTGAGTTTGATTCCATCGTCGGCTTTCAATATTTAAATGGCATGCATCTGAACGATTCAAAAAAAGAGCTCGGAAGCAGGGTTGACCGCCATGAAACACTTGGTAATGGTTTGATCGGCTGGACTCCGTTTGAGCTGATTATGAAAGATCAGCGTTTTGACGGGATACCCTTGATCCTGGAAACACCCGATCCGGACGGTTGGGCGGCAGAAATTGCAAAACTGAAATCACTAGGCGGGGAATAACATCTATGCTTACGTTCACGATTATCATGATATCAGTGGTTTTGCCACTCTATATCCTTTACTGGCTGGTCAATGGCCGAACCGTGAACAAGAGTCAGTTGATAATAAAAAGTTTTGCTGCGGTGCTGCTTATCTATACGCTTTTTTATTTTAACAACTGGGCTACAACCAGTATTTATCTACGCTATCTCTATATTTTGCTCTGTGCGTTGGCGCTTGGCTATGCCTGGTGGCAGGCATGGGAGCAGCCGTGGCGAAGTCCGCTGCCGTTTAGGCAGTGGGCACCAATTTTGGGTGGCATTGTGCTCCTGTCACTTTGCGCCCTGGTGCTCGCCAATATTGCAGGTGGAGATGAAGTACCTGGTGGTGCGGTTGAAATAGAGTTTCCCCTTCAGCGTGGCACTTTCTTTATGGCACAAGCCGGAAGCAGCCAGGGGCTGAACGGTCACATGGCAGTAAGGGATCAGCCGGAATACCGAGGGCAGACATGGGCTCTTGATATTGTCCGGCTTAACCTGCTGGGATCCCGTGCAAGAGGAATTTATCCGGGTTCACCCGAAGCTTATTATATTTTTGGGACGCCGGTATATTCCCCGTGTGACGGAGGAGTAGTTGCAACTGAAAATGAGCTGCCTGACCTTAATCCACCCGAAAAAGACAGGGAGAATCTGGCCGGAAACTTTGTAAAAATTGAATGTGAAGAGGGGTTTTTCGTGTTATTGGCTCACTTCAGACAGGGAAGCCTTACTGTGGCTGAAGGTGATATTGTCTCAGCTGGCAGCCGTCTCGGTGCAGTTGGTAACAGTGGCAACACAACCGAACCCCATCTCCACATCCATGCCCAGTCGACGGAAGGTGAGGCCACTCTTTTGGATGCAGACCCATTGCCAATCATATTTAAAGGCTACGACTGGCTTGTAAGAAATGATGTGATAAGAACAGGCCGGTGAATATATGATACAAGATGTTGTATCGGAGTGTTGGAATGCGTTTTCGGTTTGTTTCTTTTAAAACAGTTTGGGTGCTTTTTAATTGAGATACAAGATTCAGGTTACAAGATGTGATATCGGGGTATTGGAAAGCGTTTTCGGTTTGAAATGTTTATCTGTAAGGTACTTTTTCAATGAGATACAGGATACAGGTTGAGCTAGGACATCACTACTGCCGTCGGGAATACAGGAACTTCTCGCTTGTAACTTCTCCCGGATCGTCTTTTCTAAGAAATTCCGGATTATTCGAATTCTTGCGAAATTGATTACATTTCACATTATGTCAGCTTTATGAAAAAATTATAGATGAATGAATGGATGCTGAACTTGATATAGTCGTAAATTTATTGGTTGCTCTGGCAATTGGTTTGCTGATTGGCATTGAGAGGGGCTGGAGCGGCACCCAGGAAGAGGAGGGAGACCGTGTTGCAGGTATCCGGACATTCAGCCTGATTGGATTGCTGGGAGGGGTATGGGCCATCCTCTCGGTTCACGTCGGGGAGTGGGTATTGGCCATTGCTTTTGCTGCTGTGGTTGCAATGGCCACGGCTTCCTATATCGTTGATACTCGGCGAAGCGGGGATATCGGAACGACCACGGCCTATACCCAGATGCTGACGTTTGCCCTGGGCGCCTGGGCGGCTTTCGGCTTTCATCTCTACGCATTAGGCGCAACGGTGGCGGTTGTGGCACTGCTCGGGATGAAGCCGGTACTTCATCAGTGGCTGAAAGGTATTGAGACGGTAGAGATTTATGCGGGTATAAAAATGCTGATTATTACCGTGGTGCTTCTGCCCCTGCTGCCCAACCAGGGATTTGGGCCCTGGGAGGCAATCAACCCGAGATGGGTGTGGTGGATGGTAGTCCTGATCAGCGGTATCTCCTTTGTCGGGTACTTTGCCATCAAATATGTAGGGAACCGCATGGGAACACTTGTGACATCGATAACGGGTGGCCTGGCCTCATCAACGGCTGTCACTCTCAGCATGGCGCAGTTTGCCAAAAATCAACATCCCAAATCCCTGTTTATGGCAGGTGTGATGCTTGCTTCATCCATTATGTTTATCCGGATTCTGGTGGAAGTGGCAATAGTCAATCCGTCACTGCTCGGGCAACTCTGGATACCTATCACAGTCATGTTTGTAGCGGTTCTGGCAGGCGGGCTTTGGTTGTTGAGAAGGAAGTCGGAGAGCGACCAGGAACCCTTTATAGAGGTCAATAACCCGTTCAATATTGTCACAGCGCTTAAATTTGGTGGATTTCTTGCATTGATTCTGTTTTTGAGTACGGCCATGAAAGAGTGGTTTGGCGATGAGGGAATCTACCTGCTGTCGGTTCTCTCGGGGCTAATGGATGTTGACGCAATAACGCTCTCTCTCTCAAGGCTGGCTATCGAGGACATCAGTGAAGATGTGGCAATTTTCGGAATTATCCTGGCATCGATAACCAATACGATGACGAAAGGTTTTATGTTTGCTTTCTTTGTAGGTTTTAAAGAGAGTCTTCAGCTCATTAGCCTGATGCTGGCATCCGTAGTATTGGGGCTGATAACGGTTTTTATTGTAATCTTTTGAAGCAGCAAGGTTCAAGGTTCAAGGAGCAAGGAGCAAGGAGCAAGGAGGACTCAGCCCAATTCTTTCAGCTGGGATCTCAGTTTTTCGAGTTTGGAATCTGCATCGCTTTTTTTCTGTTGTTCCCGCTCGACAACCGCATCGGGGGCATTATCGACGAACTGCTTGTTTGAGAGTTTCTTTTCAACCGACTTGAGAAAGCCCAACGTGTTTTCGATCTCATTCTGGATCCGGTCACGTTCCTTATCAAGGTCGATCAACCCTTCCAGCGGAATATAGATCTCCGAGCCATCAACGACCGATGAAGCCGAAGCCGGGGGCTTCTCGATGGCCGGATCAACGGTAATGGAATCGACAGTGAGAAGTTTGCGGAAAATCCAGCCGGCATCAACCAGGGAAGCGGTCAGCTCACCGGATTTCGGTTTGATAAACAGATTGAGAGCCGCTTTTGGCGACAGCCCCATTTCAGCCTGGATATTCCGGATGGAAGATACCATCTGCTGAACCGTGATGAATAGCTTTTGGGCCTCCGGATCCACCTGGTCATCGCGGTATTCAGGCCAGGACGAAACCATGATCGCTTCATCGGATGCCCGCTGCCGGATCCGCTGCCAGATCTCTTCACTGATAAAGGGCATAAACGGATGCAGAAGCTTCAGCAGGACTTCAAAGAACCCGAGGGCAAGCTCAAGTCGTTCGGCCGGAATTTTTGCACCCTGTTCATCGGCTTTGATCACTTCGATATACCAGTCGCAAAAATCGTCCCAAATAAGCGAGTAAATCTTCTGCAACGCTTCATTGAGCCGGTAACGCCCAAAATCCTGGTCCATCAATTGGATCGTTTGCTGCAGCCGGGTCATCATCCAGCGATCGGCCAGGTTCGACTCATCGATCTCCAGCGAAGGCGTGTACTGCCGGCCTTCCTGCATGTTCATGGCCAGAAAGCGGAAGGCGTTCCAGATTTTGTTCGAAAAATTTCTGCCCTGCTCGCAAAGCGACTCTTCAAAAAGCAGATCGTTGCCGGCGGGAGAGGAGAACAACATGCCGACCCGGGTGCCATCGGCGCCAAAGTCGCTGATCAGCCTCAGCGGATCGGGGGAATTCCCCAGCGACTTGGACATCTTCCGGCGTTTATCATCGCGGACAATCCCGTGATAATAGACATTGTTAAAGGGTTTTTCTCCCCTGAAGGCATAACCGGCCATAATCATCCGTGCAACCCAGAAGAACATGATCTCCGGGGCTGTCACCAGGTCCTGCGTCGGATAGTAATAGTTGATCTCCCTGTTGTCGGGATCTTTAAAGCCGTCAAAAACCGTGATCGGCCACAGCCAGGAGGAGAACCAGGTATCCAGCACATCTTCATCCTGGCCCAAATGGGTTTTGCCGAGCTTATCGTTGCCGGATTTTTGCCGGGCTTTTTCAACGGCTTCTTCTTCGGTTTTGGCAATCACATACTCATCCTCGCCTTTGCCGTAATACCAGGCAGGGATTCGCTGGCCCCACCAGAGCTGGCGTGAAATGCACCAGTCGCGGATGTTCTCCATCCAGTGTTTGTAGGTATTCTTGAATTTATCCGGGTGAAAACGGATCTCATCGTTCATCACATTATCGAGGGCCGGCTGCGCCAGCTCCTTCATCCGGCAAAACCACTGCAGGGACAGGCGCGGCTCAATCACAGCATCGGTTCGCTCGGAATACCCGATCTTGTTGGCAATCTCTTCAACCTTGATGAGGCGGCCATTCTTTTCCAGGTCCCGGATGATCGATTTCCGGGCTTCAAACCGGTCCTGGCCGACATAAAATTCACCTTTCTCGCCAACAGTTCCGTCATCGTTAAACATATCAATCACGTCAAGCCCGTGCCGCTGCCCGATTTCATAATCATTCACGTCATGGGCCGGGGTCACCTTCAGGCAGCCGGTTCCGTACTCCGGGTCAACATAATCGTCAGCGACCACCGGAACCTCCCGTTCTACCATCGGGATAATGGCCGTTTTGCCAATCAAATCCTTGTATCGCTCATCTTTCGGATTTACACACACCCCGGTATCGGCCAAAATGGTTTCAGGCCGGGTTGTGGCGATCGTAACGAATTCATCCGACCCTTTGATTTGATATTTTACGTGGTAAAGCTTCGACTGAACTTCCTTGTGGATGACCTCTTCATCCGACAGGGCGGTCCTGGCTGATGGATCCCAGTTGATCATCCTCAGGCCGCGGTAAATATAGCCCCGTTCGTACAGGTCGATAAAACAGTCGATGACCGCATCATACAGGTCATCTTCCAGGGTAAACCGGGTTCGTTTCCAGTCGCAGGAGGCTCCCAGCTTTTTAAGCTGCTGCAGGATAATGCCGCCATGTTCTTCCGTCCACGCCCAGGCATGATCCAGGAATTCATCCCTGGTGAGATCCGATTTTTTGATCCCCTGCTTCCGCAGCTTCTGCACCACTTTTGCTTCCGTTGCAATCGATGCATGGTCGGTACCCGGCACCCAGCAGGCGTTTTTGCCCTGCATGCGTGCCCTGCGGACCAGTACATCCTGAATGGTATTATTGAGCATATGACCCATATGCAGAACGCCGGTCACATTGGGAGGGGGGATAACAATGGTGTAGGGTTCCCGGTCGTCCGGTTCCGAGTAAAAGTAACCGTTTTCTTCCCAATAGGCATACCACTTGTCTTCTGCGGTTGAGGGATCATACTGCTTGGGGATCCCGGTAATGGAATTGATCTGGTTACTCATAATTTTCTTTTACGTCACAGTGGCGCGTGAAGTGCGCAGAACCGCCATGCCGGCACACCCCTGCATCCATAAATAAGGTTGAAATTTATTTGACTCGTACCAGGCGAACACCAAAGTGTCCATCACAGGCATGTTTATGAGGATAGGTCTGATACGCTTTGCCGCCTTCAGTCAGAACTTCTTCCGGGAGATAGTCGCTGAGATCATCCAGCTCATAATTATCGTATTTCTCCAGGAATTTCTGAA
The DNA here is from genome assembly GCA_007118695.1 of Balneolaceae bacterium. Taxonomy (GTDB): domain Bacteria; phylum Bacteroidota; class Rhodothermia; order Balneolales; family Balneolaceae; genus SKRC01. Next base: position 27,256 of record SKRC01000086.1, read on the forward strand.
TCTGATCCCAATTCTCCTCCGGTTCCAGCGAACAGGTGCTGTACACAAGCCGGCCGCCTTTTTTTACCATATTGCCGGCCTCTTCCAGCAGTTCTTCCTGCAGCTTGATCAAATCCTCAAGATCCTGTTCCGTACGATTCCACCTCAGGTCAGCCCGCTTGCTTAACACGCCGGTCCCGGTGCAAGGAGCATCGAGAAGGACTCCGTCGGTAATTTTCAGGTTTATATCGCGTGCGTCGGACCGTCGGATCTTTATATTTTCAGCGTTGAAGTTAAGAGCGCTTTGGGCAAGCTTTTCCAGCCGTTCCGAGCTGATGTCAATGGCATAGATCGAACCCTCTCCTTCCATCAGGTCCGAGATCATAATCGCTTTGGTTCCAGGTGCGGCACAAAGATCGTAGATGGTCTCACCCGGTTGAGGGTCCAGGATCGTTGGAGCAAAACCGGCGGCAATATCCTGTACCTGGCAGAAGCCTTTGTGGAGCCAGCTCTTTTCAATAAACGGCTGGACGGTATCGACTTTAAAGTACCCCGGCAGCCAATCGCTCTCTGTGAAAGCGATGTCGGCTTTCTCCATGCGGAGTTTAAAATTTTCTGTTTTGGTTCTCAGGTTGTTGACCCGGATAAAATAATTCGGCCTTGTGTTGTTGGCTTGCATCAGCTGGAAGGCTTCCCGTTCTCCCAGGCGTTCCGACCAGCGTTTTACCATCCACTCGGGATGCGAAAAGGTGGTGGCGACCAGTTTGGTCCTGTCTTCAAATGCGGGCTTGGGAAGGTTTTCCAGATCCCGCTGAATGTTTCTCAGAATGGCATTTACCAGGTCACCCGATTTGGAGCCCAGTGTAAGTTTGGCGATCTCAACGGCTTCATTGATGGCCGCATAATCCGGGGTGCTGTCCATAAAAATCATATCGTAGAGGCCAAGCCTCAGGATATTTTTCAACTGGGGCTTCATTTCATCCATTCCTATGCTGGAGAATTCGCCAATCAGGAAATCGAGATAACTCCTTTTTCGAAGTACATTCTGAACATATTCACGCACCTGTGCCCGTTCCCTCGGCTCCAGGTCATTAGCCCGTTGGAAATCGACGTAGCCTTCCAGGTCAAATTGAACTAAAATGTCTACACTAACAGATCTTGCTGTAATCTCAGTTTCCAAAAGTTTTCCTTATTATGTATTGTTGTTCCAATTCATATTGACTCAAGCCGGAAAATGACCAATCAGACTGCCAAAAAACACTATTTTATCACATCCGCCAAAGAATCCTAAGATATCATTTTCGACATCTTTTTGCTAATGATGTGTAATCTTAAATTGCCTTGTAATGTTTGAATCATTTGACGCCTGGATGTTCCTGGCCGGGCTGGGAATATTTCTGTTTGGTATTTACATGATGGAGGAGTCCATCAAGCTGCTTTCAGGCCGCGCCTTTAAGGGACTGATACGACGTTATACTGCAACTCCAATCAAGGGAATCATCACCGGGTCGATCAGTACGGCGGTGCTGCAGAGCAGTTCGGCGGTCTCGCTGATGGTGCTGGCTTTTGTGGGGGCCGGGATTATGAACCTGATCAATGCCATTGCCGTGATGATGGGAGCAAAAATCGGGACAACGATGACCGCCTGGATTGTAGCGGTTTTCGGGTTCAAGTTCTCCATTGAAGCGTTTGCGCTTCCAATGATCGGTATTGGCGGGCTCGGGCTGATTGTGCTGGCAAAATCACCCCGGTATGTAAATATCAGCAAGTTGCTGGTCGCCTTTGGATTCCTGTTTCACGGGCTGGATTTCATGAAGGTGAGTGTCGAGGAATTGGCCGCTTCCATCGACCTGGCGGCTATCCCTCAACTGGGTTTATGGGTTTATCTGCTGGCCGGGCTGATCCTGACAGCTATCATGCAATCGAGTTCGGCCACGATAGCGATTGTGCTGACGATGATTTTTACGGATGTGATTGATTTCAATGCAGGTGCTGCCATGGTGATCGGGGCCAATATCGGAACGACAGTCACCATCATGCTGGGTTCAATAAGCGGGATACCGGCAAAGAAGCAGGCAGCTGTCAGCCAGCTGATATTTGCGACAAGTACGGCCCTGGTCGCCTTTCTGTTTTTGCCGGTCCTGGTCTGGCTGATCCTTGATCTGTTCAGATTTTCCGATAACCTGGTTTTAGGGCTTGCGCTTTTCCATACGGTGTTCAACGTGCTCGGTGTCGTGCTTTTCTACCCGTTTATTCCCCGCCTCAGCAGCTATGTTCAGCGTGTGTTACCGGAAAGGCAGGAGCAGCTGTCGAACTATATAAAAAATACGAATCCCGAGGTATCCGATGCGGCTGTGGTTGCCATTCGCAAGGAGATATTGAACCAGCTGGCCTGTTCCGTTGACTATATTCATAGGTTATACAAAATTTTTGGCCCGCAGAGGAATGCAACAGATTTTACCCGAAGCCTGACCTACCATGATATCGAACGGCTGCATGCCGAGATATTTGAATACTACGCCAGAATGCTGGGCTATGAAATTGCTGAAGAGGATGCGGAAAAACTGGAAAAATATATCAGGGCCAGCCGCAGCATTATGAATGCCTCGAAGAATTTGTATGATATTCACCCGCAGGTGACCGAGCTGGCAAAGGAGGAGTCGCCCTTTTTATTGGAGGCTCACAGGGATATTTTGAGCAGGATCAAGGAGTTTGAAAAGATTGTCCATGATGTGATGATTGACGAAATCAGCGGGGATAACCGGGGACTGTTGGACAACAGTTTCCATACGGTGGAAGATGGCGATAAGAATTTTATCAAAAAATGCGCCCATGCCATTGCCGAAAAAAGAGTTGAGGAGCAGGATATCACCCGGCTGCTGATGATCAACCGCGCCATCACTCAATCACTGAGGATGTTTCTGCTAAGTATGCAGGGGCTGATGGAAGAAAGGATCGCGAGGTTGACAGAGGAGAAGGAACCGGAAATTGAAATGAAAGCGGGTGAAGGGTGAATATCATCGATTACCGGGTGTTTCCCCTTTGCATTTTCATGTGGGATTGGCTAATTTTGCACGCTTCAAAAGTTAATGAAGAAAACCTGTTCTTAAGCGCATTTAAATAGACTTTAAAACTAAATTTAAGGAATGAATAAAGGAACTGTAGCACAAGTAATCGGGCCTGTCGTTGACGTGGATTTCGAAGTCGGCCATCTGCCGGCCGTACTTAATGCCCTCTATGTTGACCGGGAAGACGAAAGCAGGTTGTACCTGGAAGTGGCTCAACATCTCGGTGAGAACCGTGTGCGTACCATTGCCATGGATTCGACCGACGGCCTGGTTCGAAAAGATGAAGTGGTCAATACCGAAGGGCCAATATCAATGCCCATCGGCGAAGACATCAGGGGACGCCTTTTCAATGTGGTCGGCGAAGCCATTGACGGGATGAAGCAGCCGAAAGGAGACCGCCGCTATTCGATTCACCGGCCGGCACCGGGCTACGAAGAGCTGACGACAAGTACAGAAATGCTTGAGACAGGTATCAAGGTGATCGACCTTCTGTGTCCGTATGCAAAAGGTGGAAAAATCGGACTTTTCGGGGGTGCGGGTGTAGGGAAAACCGTACTGATCCAGGAGCTGATCAACAACATCGCCAAGCAGCACGGAGGCTTGTCTGTGTTTGCCGGTGTCGGGGAGCGGACACGTGAAGGGAACGACCTGCTTCGGGAATTTTTGGAATCAGGCGTTATCAAATACGGTGATGAGTTTTTCAAATCGATGGAAGAGGGGGAATGGGACCTGTCGAAAGTGGATTATGAGAAAATGAAAGAGTCGCAGGCGACCCTTGTTTTCGGGCAGATGAATGAGCCGCCGGGTGCGCGTATGCGAGTGGCCCTGTCGGGGTTGACCGTGGCCGAATATTTCCGGGATGAGGTATCCAGGGATATTCTTTTGTTTATTGATAACATCTTCCGGTTTACCCAAGCTGGATCGGAGGTATCGGCGCTGCTCGGCCGGATGCCTTCGGCTGTAGGGTATCAGCCGACGCTTGCCACGGAAATGGGTGACCTCCAGGAGCGTATTACATCCACCAAGAGCGGGTCGATCACATCGGTTCAGGCGATCTATGTACCTGCCGATGACCTTACGGATCCGGCACCGGCTACAACATTTTCTCACCTCGATGCGACAACCGTATTGAGCCGTGCTTTGACCCAGATCGGTATTTACCCGGCTGTGGATCCGCTGGATTCGACCTCCCGGATTAACGATCCGAAAGTTGTAGGCAAGGCGCACTACGATTGTGCCCAAAAAGTGAAAGAAATCCTGCAGCAATACAAAGATTTGCAGGATATCATTGCAATCCTGGGTATGGATGAGCTTTCTGATGAGGACAAGACTGTGGTGCACCGTGCTCGACGGGTTCAGCGATTCCTGAGTCAGCCGTTCTTTGTAGCCGAGCAGTTTACCGGACAAACTGGTGAGTATGTGAAAATTGACGATACCATCAAGGGTTTTAACATGATTCTTGACGGTGAACTTGATGATCTGCCGGAAAACGCATTCCACCTTGTCGGTACGATTGAACAGGCGATGGAGAAGGGTGAAAAACTGAAATCTGCTGCAGAAACCGAAGCTGCATAATAGAGGGTAAAATCATGGCAGATACTTTTCAGGCACAGATTTTGACACCCGATGGAAAGCGTTTTGAAGGCAGCGTTCAGGCTGTCCAGGTCCCCGGTGTTGGCGGGAGTTTTGAAATGAGAGTGGATCATGCACCCATCATTTCAACCCTGGCTATCGGGCGTGCTCGAGTGATTACAGACACTACCGAACTCCTCTATTTTGCCATCAGTGGCGGGTTTGTTGAGATGAATGACAACAACATGACCCTGCTGGCCGAAGCTGCCGAACGCGTTGAAGAAATCGATGTAGAACGTGCGGAACGGGCAAAAGCACGTGCTTTGGAAGAGCTGATGAAGCGGCAAAAGGACAAAGAAGTGATGTTAAGGGCGTTGAAGCGGGCTGAAAACAGATTAAGCCTCAAAGAGCAGCAACTCGAAGGAAAGCTGGACTAAAACCACTTTTTGAATTCACTGTCGTCAAAACCGCTGTATTTTTGAAGCCCGAGCAACAGGCTCTGCAAGGACAATTCAAACCGATGTTGCAGTCCCTTCCTGTCCCCGGAGTCGTTGAAGCCGGTTCTGTCTACGGGCTCCCCGATGCTGATATGCAGCTCGGGTTTGCTGTGGCGCATTGTATGAATGTAGATTCCAACCGGTACCACATCCACCTCCGGCAACCGGTCACTCAGCCAGGTGAGCCCGCCCTGAAAGACAGGCTTATCCACCGTGAAAGGCACGATTTTTCCTTCCGGATAGATGTACAGGGAGGCATTTTCACGTTTCATTGAGTCAAGGGCATACCGGAGAGAGGGGAGTGAATGGCGCGGATTTTCCAGGTTGACGGAAAAGGCTCCGATCCGCCGGAAAAACCGGTACCGTAACATCTGCTTGTCTTCCATCATGGCACGCCCGCGCTGGTGAAACAGGTTCCGGTTCAGCAGCAGAGGGATCAGGCCATCCCACCAGGAAGAATGGTTCAAATAATAGATTGTCCTGGCGTCTGATGCAGGCCGATAGCTTTGCTTCAGCCAGATTCTTTTGAATCTTGAGCGGAACAGCCATTTGGTATACCAGCCAAACAAGCTGATGAACAGTTTTGATTCTTGTGCCGGTATAAAACCGGCTTGATTTTGCTCCGGGGTTTTTGTCATCAGGTTATTATTATCCACTGAAAGGTAAAGATTTTATAGATTAACTCACTTTCAGCTAACAGCTAATTGTATATAGGAGATTTTGTACATGAATTTTTTGGATAAACGACTGAATGAATATATCGATCAACACACAACCGCTGAAACTCAAATTCTGATGGAACTGGTCCGCGATTCGACAAATGAGCTTAAACACACCGATATGCTGAGCGGCAGGCAGGTC
>SKRC01000028.1 GCA_007118695.1 Balneolaceae bacterium
ATGAAATTCCCGGTCATGCTGAAGCAGAAAATGGCTGAAAAGAATGGACTTCTGATATTCACTCAATTCTTCCGGAGCCATGGCCAGCATCCCGGGAAGCTCATCACGGCCGGCCAGTACCATCGCTTCCACTCCACTCAGCTGACGGTTGAAGATCTTGATCTCATCCAGCCTTAACCCATCATAGCGAAGATCTTCAAATGAACTGCGATGGCCGATCAACAGGTTCTGAGAGGAGTACCAGGCGTCGTCAGGAATTGTAATGTTTTTGAACAGATCGTTATGCTCAATCCAGGTTTCCTGTTTATCCCCGTTGACATACATGTCAATGCCTTTTGCATCACTGGATCCATCGTAAGTGATGGCCACATGACTCCACTGATCCATTTTCAATTCATTTTTGGATAAAACCTGGATGGAATTGTAGGGCCATCCATGAGATAATTTCAAAGAAACCTTGTTGTTAATCAATGAAATATCATATCCCCTGTGCCCAATGAAAATACTCCCGGTTTTCACAATAACCGGGATCTCATTAAACGTCTCAGCAGGATTGATCCAAAAACTGAAGGAGAAGGGATCGGTCCGTTCAAAATGAGCGGTATTTTTTCCCAGATTAATATGATTGCCATGACTAAACTCCAACGCTCCATCTACTATCCCGTTTACTTGCTTCAGTGAACCGGAAATCTGGCCCACGCCTTCCCCGCTGCCTCTTACCGTCACAGCGCTGTCTCCATGAATTTCATTCAAATCCAGATAAACGATCCAGTCATCAATCTCAGGGTTAAGTCCAGCACCGGACGCCTGTGTCTGCCAGCGATGGAATTCTTCGGTTTTGCCGGCTTTCAGATCCTGTATTTTCTGTTCCTGGCCGGCAATCTGATTTTCAAGATAAGTGATCAATTGCTCAGTCTCTTCATCCGGCAAAAGAATGGTAGGCCCTGATACTCCCTCATTAGGGATTTGGCCGGCTTCGTTGATATTGTCGAAAAACGCAGCGAACTCATAATATTCCAGTTCTGAGACCGGATCGTATTTATGGTCGTGGCACCTGGCACACTGCATGGTCACCCCCAGGAATGTTGTGGCCGTGGTATACACCCGGTCGGCTACATATTCAACCCGGTATTCCTCCCCGATGATGCCCCCTTCCTGGCTTTGCTGATGTACCCGGTTGAAACCGGTCGCCAATTTTTGTTCCCGTGTTGCATCGGGCAACAGGTCACCGGCCAGCTGCCAGGTGGTAAACTGGTCAAACGGCATATTGCGGTTAAACGCACTGATCACCCACTCCCTCCAAGGCCACATCTCATTGGGTCCATCATCCTGGTATCCGTGCGTATCGGCATAACGGGCAAGATCCAGCCACTCCATCGCCATTCGCTCGCCATAGGCCGGTGATTCCAGCAGGCGATCCACGACCCTTTCATAGGCTTCCGGTGACTGATCGCTTACAAAATCCTCCAGCTCTTCAACGGTCGGCGGCAGCCCGGTCAGGTCAAACGAAACCCGGCGAAGCAATTTTTCCCTGCTGGTTTCCGGGGATGGCTGCAACCCATGCTGCTCAAGTTTTTCAAGCACAAAATAGTCGATCGGATTTTCCGGCCATTCCGCGTTTTTAATTTCAGGCAATTCCGGTTTTTCGGGCGGGATAAAGGACCAATGCGGTTTGTAGTCGGCACCCTGCTCAATCCAGCGCTTTAATATTGCAATTTCCCGGTCGGTGAGGCTCAGGTTTGATGCTGGTAGCGGCATCATATAATCCGGATCATCGGAGATAATGCGCTTGTAGAGCTCGCTCTGCCGGGGGTTACCCCGCACGATTGCATATCGGTCCTCTTCCGTGCCAAGCGGAGTGAAAGCCCCCTCCTCGGTATCGAGGCGTAAATCGGCTTCACGGGCCAGGGCATCGGGGCCGTGACAGGCAAAACAGGAATCAGACAGGATACTTCTTACATGCAGATTGAAATCGATAACTTCAGGGAGCGGCCCTTCCCCATCGGTAAACTCCGGCTCACCGGAAGTGCAGCTTATACCGATGATCAGCAACGCAAAGAAGCTTAAGAAATAAGAGGGGGGTTTGATTACCCTGGAAATATATTGTTGGGAATGATTCAATCAATACATTACTTAGAACTGCTCGGTTTACATTAACAAGATGATAATATCCGGATTAATTACAGGCAAACGTTATCGGCAAAATCAGCTGATTCCGGATCTATAATGCAGCTTCCTGTATCTCTGTCCTTAACTGGCTAATAAAAATGCAGGTTACCAGAATGTATTTTTTAAAAACGAAGCTTGCAAGTTTTTTACAGTTTTGAAGGTTATTGGCAAGCCTTTCGACCCAAAGCCTGTCTTGCTTCCTGCTCGTCTCGATTATTGCTCTGTTCGTTCTGGTATCCGGCAGGATGATTGAAATTGTGAATCAAGTTTACAACATTCCTTTTTCCTTACTTTTCATTTGTGAATGTGCAGCAACAACCAATTACCCGCATTTATCACCAACAATTATTGCCATTTAGCCCAACAACTTAACCACAATTCAAAGCGGGTTGATTATTTCCACACCGCCAATCTTTCGACCTTCCTGCATGTCTTCGCTGATTAGTTTTTCCGCACCTGACCCCTGGGCTGATCTGACAATCAGAGCGTCCCAGAAAGAAAATTCATGCTGTTCTTCGAGTTTCGATGCGGCAATCAAATCTTCGACCGACGGATGAAAAACAGGCCATACCTGATAGGTCATGATAATATCACGGGCTTTTTGTTTCGGCAGGGTTTTGGGCAATTTACGCGTGACGGTCACATAAAATTCCTGTAATACCTGGATGCTGATGCATCCTGAGTCCGACAACCAGCATTCCCGAAGTACGGTTTGAGCTTTCTCATGTTTCTCTCCTGCCGTTATATCGTGAGCGTAAACCAAAATATTGGTATCTATAAACGACAAACTCATCGCTCGTGCAGGTCTTCCCGGTCAGGCATTTTTCCGTAGCTGCCCATATCAAAAGGCTGATCAAGCAACGCCAGCGCATTCTGTTTGGCCGCCTGCCAGTAACTGTCTTTTTCAGCAGCCCGGGCAATTTCTTCGCGTACCAGGCGGCTGATTGATATACCACGTCTGGAGGCTACAATACGAGCCTTTTTAATGGTTTCTTCGTCAAGTTGGACAGTGAGATTCCGTTTCATGAGAATAAAAATACCTAAATTACGTATACCACGCAATAATCATGGTTTTAAGTTACTACTAAATTCTCTTTCGAAGTCTGTACTTACCTATGCTTAGTGGTGCCCCACCTATCTCCGTTGAACTGAGATCAAACTTCCCCATCAACAAACTCCGGCCTGCTTGTCTCCATTACATCAAATGATCAAATGCAACATGGATATTATAGAAAGTCCAAATCTTTCATGGGCTGACAGCTGAAATGAACAGAGGAGTAACAGCAAAACCCGTGGGTGACCCGAATTTCGTTCGCATTACAATCTACTCGTCAATCAACAATAAACACTTCAAGACGTCTCGGGCCATGCACCCCTTCCACACGGTCCAGTTCAATATCGGAGGTGGCCGATGGGCCGGAGATTAAGGTGATGGGAGGTCCGGATTCTTTTACCAGTTTATCCAGCCCGGAAAAAGCTTCCGGTACAATGCCAACGATTTGATCAGTACGTACGATACATAAATGAAAATCGGGTAACAGAGTCAGCACTCTGCGTCCCTGCCCCGCCCCCCCGTTCAACACAATCGTACCGGTTTGGGCTACTGCCAGGTAACAGCCGGTCAGCACCGCGTCGCTTTCGTCCAGTTGCTGATAAGACAAGGGTTCGGGCCCATCCTGCAGCAGAGTTAATCCGGCCTGATCCCGGGGCAGCCAGTTTTCATTTATCCCGGCCGGAACCACCAGTTTACTCACATTTTCCCTGGCACAGGATGCAATAATGGACTCCACCAACTCCGATTCTTTAAGACGTGTTACCCTGGCATTGTATTCGTTAACGTGTTCAGCAAACTGCCGGACCCGATCTTCAGTCGACATCCTGCTTTCCCGGCGATAGCCTCGATCTGCGGGTTGATTTCGTGCACCCTCATCATCAGGGACATCTTTCAGGGCCGTGCGAACACGTTTCAGGATCTCTTCTCTGGATGTGCTCATGAGCGTACCCTCCACCAATCTCGAAACGACTGCCTGGGTATCGGTTTCAGATCACGCATTGCCGTCCACCCTGAGAGGCGGCCCGGCAGTTTTGATATGACCCCATCGCGGACAAACAGCCGCTGACCCACCCGGGCAAATTTCTGAGCTCGTTCATATCGTGACCGGCTGCGAAAAGTACGTGCCATCATTCTCATTGCAATATGTTCGGGATCCGTTTTTGCCCTGAACCCGCCACTGCGTTTTTTTTGTGCGACCACCTTCCCCCTCAAGTGAACCAGTACATCCGGGATATTGATTTTCACCGGACACACCTCATAACAAGCTCCGCACAAGCTGGAGGCATATGGCAGGGAGGCTGCACTCTCGTCTTCCAGACCGCGGAGCTGGGGTGTCAGTATCGCCCCGATGGGCCCCGGATAGACCGAGTGATAGGCGTGGCCGCCGGTGCGTTCATAAACCGGGCAGACATTAAGGCATGCGCTGCACCGGATGCAATGCAGGGTCTGCCGGCCGGCCTCATCAGCCAGCACATTGGTACGGCCGTTATCGAGCAGCACCAGGTGAAACTCCTGCGGCCCATCCCCTTCGGTCACTCCTGTCCAAAAATTGTTATAGGGATTCATCCGTTCGGCCGTCGAGGAGCGTGGCAGCAGCTGCATGAACACTTCAAAATCCTGCCAGGTTGGAATAATTTTTTCGATGCCCAATACCGAAATCAGCGTGTCTGGCAGCGTGATACACATTCGCCCATTCCCTTCCGATTCCACCACGGATACTGTACCCGTTTCCGCAACCGCAAAGTTCCCGCCGCTGATTCCGATTTTGGCGCTCAGAAATTTTTTGCGGAGATAGAGCCGGGCGGCATCGGCCAGTTCAGCAGGCTTATCACTCAGTTCCAGATCCCCCAGTTTTTCCCTGAACAGTTCCCTGATTTCCGAGCGGTTTTTATGAATGGCCGGCACCAGGATATGGGAAGGCTCATCGCCGGCCATCTGGACAATCAGTTCGGCAAGGTCTGTTTCCAGCGCCACGATTTCCTCTTCTGCCAGTGCCTTGTTTAAACCGATCTCGTCGGTGGTAATTGATTTGACTTTAACCACTTCCGACTCCCCTTTCTGTTTGACCAGATCCACAATGATCCGGTTGGCATCATCAGCGTCCCTGGCCCAATGCACTACTCCACCGGCCTTCTGCACGGATTCTTCAAGCTGAAGCAGGTATCGATCGAGGTTGCGCATCACCTTCTCTTTGACCTGGCGGCCGGATTCCCGTAGCTCTTCCCAATCGGGCATTTCCTCCACGACGGCCTTGCGCTTCTCACATATCGTCGTTGTGGCGTGCCTGATATTGCGCCGCAGCTGGGAATTGTCCAGGTAGGATCTGGCCGATTTCTCGAACTTGGGATGTTTTGTTGTGCTTTTCGTATTCATAGTTGTAAAGAATTCAGAAGTCAGGAGTCAGGAGTCAGAATACATAAATCAGGATTCCGAATGCAGGAGTAAGGAGTGACAATTTCCGCTTTTGGGTTTCAGCAATATCATACTCATTTGATTCATTTATCATTTCATTTGCTTCATAGTTGCATTATTGATTTAAACTCTATTCCCCCAAAGCCCATAGCAGGAAATCAGACTTCTGAATTCTGACTCCTGTATTCTGTATTCTTTGCCCCACCACCATTAAGCAGTCTTCTCCGTAGAAGCCAGAATCTCCGCCAGGTGTACCGTTTTCACTCCGCTGCGTTGCCTGTTTAAAGCTCCTCCGATATGCATCAGGCAGGAGTTGTCGGCCGCTGAACAGACCTCGGCGGCAGTTCCTTTAATGTGCCGGATTTTATCGCCGAGCATGGCCATCGAAGTATCGGCGTTTTTCACGGCAAATGTGCCTCCAAAACCGCAGCACTCATCGGCTCGCGGCAGTTCCACCAGATCAATGCCCTTCACATTCCGCAACAACCGCAGCGGGGCATCCCCCACCCGGATCATACGTAGTGAATGGCAGGTTGGATGATAAGTGACACGGTGCGGATAATAGGCGCCCACGTCCTCAATGCCCAGCTTATTAACCAGGAACTGCGAGAGTTCATAGACCTTCGGGATCAATTTCTCAACCCCTTCGATCAGGTTTTGGTCGCCGGTCAGATGCGCTACTTTGGGATAGAATTCATGGATCATTCCCACACAGGATGCCGACGGGATAACCACCACCTCTGCATCTGAAAATATGTCCACAAACCGCTGTACCAGTGGAATCGCCTCTTCCTGGTAACCGGTATTGTAGTGCATCTGCCCACAGCAGGTCTGCTCAAGCGGGAATGCCACGGTATGTCCCAGCCGCTCCAGCAGCTGAACCGTAGCTTTGCCGGTTTCCGGAAAGAGGGTATCGTTGAAGCAGGTTATAAAAAGCGAAATTTTCATAATGGTGTGAATATATCATCTAAAAGCTCGAATCTCGATTTTTTATCCCGAAAATTTTTTTTGCCGGACTATTACTATTTCCCGGCCAAGCTAATCGAATAGAAACAGCCAGGCTGAGGAATTACTCAAATTAATTCCTAATTACAATTGAAATACCAGCCTGGATCATTCTTTATAGCTTTTATTGAAATGCCATCAAATTGAAATGGAAATAATTTCCACGTGAATTTGGGTGGTTCCCTGAGAAATTTTTCTGCCAATATGGGCCAAATAACCAATTAACCGATATCCGATAACCAGTAACCAGTAATCCGCATCCAGCCGAAATCAATGAAACGGCAGGATCGATGCCCCTTTAAACCTTGCTTGATCCCCCAACTGCCTCCCGATGCGAATCACTTCATTCCATTTTACCATTCGCTCGGAACGGGTAAAAGACCCCACTTTCAGCTGACCGGCATCGGTTGCCACCGCCAGATGAGCGATAAACGGGTCTTCGGTCTCACCGGAACGGGCTGATACGACCGGCGTCCAGCCAAACGCCTGGGTCTGCCTGATGCATTCGATGGTTTCCGTGACAGTCCCGATCTGATTAAGCTTGATCAGCACACTGTTAGCCAACCGGTTTTCTTTGCCTGATTTGACCCTCTCCGTATCCGTGGTAAACAGATCGTCCCCGATAATCTGAAGTGAATCACCAAAAGATTCGGTCAACCGTTGCCAGTTCTCCGTATCCGACTCATCAAATGGATCTTCTATGGATATAATCGGATAATTTCTGCACCATTCTGTGATGAGCTGATAGAATTGGCCGGACGTCAGCGACCGGCTTTCAAGGGAGAGGTGATACTTCCCATCAGAATAGAATTCCGAGGCAGCAATATCCAGGGAGAGATGGATATCCGATCCCGGTCTATAACCGGCTTTTTCTATCGCTTCAAGAAGCGTGTCAAATACTTCTTCATTGCTGTCAAACTCCGGCCAGAAACCGCCTTCATCAGCCACACCTGAAAGCCTGTCCTGGCTCTTGAGCAACTCCCCACAGCGGTGATAAACATTAAATGTCATTTCCAGGCACTGATGATAGTCTTTCGCCCCTGTGCAAATGATCATAAAATCCTGCACATCGATTCGCCCGGCGCTATGCGCCCCACCCCCAACGATCTGTATTTCAGGCAGGGGAATCAAAGTGCCTTCGCCACCTGCCAGGGAGGCATAGAGCGGCAACCCAAGGTTATTGGCACTGGCACGTGCAAGAGCCATCGATACCCCGACGATGGCATTGGCTCCCAGGTTCTGCTTGTTGGCCGTCCCATCCAGCTCGCACATGAGTGTGTCCAGTTTCTCCTGATCCCCGATATCTCTTCCTTCGAGTTCAGGGGCGATTTTTTTTCTCACATGTTCGATGGCCCGAAAAACCGATTTCCCGTTAAACCGGCCGGGGTCCTTGTCGCGTAGCTCCAGGGCTTCCTGCCGACCGGTGGAAGCCCCTGATGGGACGATCGCACGGCCGGCAATTCCATTGTCCAACATAACTTCCACTTCCAACGTGGGATTGCCACGGGAATCAAACACCTGGTAAGCGTCGATCTTCTTAATCTTCAATGAACCGGGTTTTTAATTTATCATTCCATGCCTGACTGATTTCAGTCAGAAGATACTCCTCGTTTTCCAGCATGCTATATACAAATTCCTTAACAAAATCCTTCTGCTTTTCTCCGAGGTATTCTACAGGTGATTTGCCGTCAATCCTGGCTAACATCAGAAGCAGCAGCAGTTTGCCTGTTCTGGGATCCAGCTCACCGGATTTTTCCTCATGCAGCTTCTCCGAGTACCTGTTCCATACGACACCGGCCAGGTCCGGCAGGGTCTGATGATGGCCGGCATGATATAGCTGCTTTAAATACAGATGATTCAGCAGAAAGGCGACATCAAAAGTTGGATCCCCGTAAGAGGCAACTTCATGATCCAGCAGCACAATAGTGTCGGGCCCGACCATTACGTTTTTGGGGCTGAAATCCCCATGAATCAGAGCCTCTTTACAGTTTTCAAGACGTTTCGCCTCGTCATGGAACACCTCTTTGAACCGGGGATGCCGATCCCCGGTTGTAACCAGGTACGGCTCGGTTCTCAGACTGATGAAAAAGGCATTCGAGTGGAATTTCTTTGCGACTTCCCGGTTTCCGGACGAATGCCGGTGCAGATCCGCCATCAGGCCGGCCGCTTTTCGGGCGGTTACTACGTCAAAGTTCCCCTCGAGCAGCTGCTCTTTCCAATTGCTGTATGACTGATCCAGGTATTCCATGACAAAAAAATCGTGTTCCTCATCTACAAACAGAACCCTGGGCACAGCGCCGGGTAAAAATTGCTGTACGTACTGTGCAAACTCCCGTTCGATCCTGTTTCGGGCCGTATCGGCATACCAGTCATCCGACACCAATAGTTTTTTACGGGCCTGTTTGACGACAAGGTTGTTCACCCCATCCGACACCAAAAAAATATCCGAAGAAACCCCGCCGGTAAGCGTTTTGCACTCAACGTTGGTTTTTCGCAGCAGGTTTGCCTGTTGAATGATGGAGATAATTTTTGTCTGATCCATCCGGGGTGATGTCGTTATTGGTTACAGGTTATCTGATGTATAGTATGACAAAGTTTACACTTATATGACCGTTAAGGACGGGGTGCAGCCTCGCCACCTGCAGGAGGGCGCTTAAGGGTCGATTTCTTAACATAAGTTCTTTTACATAGTAATAACCATTATCGGTCATTAATTATCGGCAATTTGCTGATTAACCAGTGTCGTGTCAACCCTGCCTTGTGGGATGAGAGGAAGGGATTTGGCCCCGCATAAGTATGGTTGACAGAAAAATAGGTACATGAACATGAAAATTCGGCTAAAAATTTACTTTCAATTGATAACATCACCGTATAGCTTGAATTTGATTGACCTGCTCAGATTCGCTTTGTCAATGGTTATCCGCCCAGGAATACTCTTTAATATGGACATTTCCAATGGGTTTATGAAGTTTCAAGCCCAATATATCTTTCAACAATTCGCTGTCAGTATCCTTTTCACGCATTACCAATGCAGCCCCGAGTGCAGAGGCGTGTGATGTGACAGCCGTGTATATGTTCTTCTGCGGAAAAAAGGAGGCCAGCATCCGGGCAAAAAAATCATTCTTGCTAAATCCCCCGGTTATGATGATCTGATCGGTTTCATCAGACCCCTGTGCAAGCTTCAGCGAATCGGCCTGGATTGATACCAGATCGATCATTAACTGGTGATAAGCCTCGGTGTAGGTGTCAAAACATGATATATCCCAATTACCGGGTTTTTCGCTGGGGTAAGGGCCTGATGTATGAGCCGTTTCAAGCTGCAATTTTATTTCGGGGCGGTTCAAATTCACCAATTTTTCCAACAGGACCGGATCAGGTTCAACGTCTGCATGTTGATCCAGGCCTGAATGTCTTTCCAGTTTCTTTTTTTGATGGGAATATTCACTTCCCAGAAAAAGCCTGGATGCCTTGACCGGTTCTCCATAGATGTTCATATAGAGCAAACAATCCTTTGCCAGTTCCTCATAGGTTAATGGATCAGTTGTAAATGGATTCAACGAAATGCTCCAGGTGCCGGTCGAAAGCTGTATAAAAGGTTTTTCCATTGCGAACAGATAAGGCACAAGAGCCGCTGAACTGTCATGAATTCCGACACCTGCGTGCAACCGGTTTTCCAGGTACGTCACCTGGGCGACAGTTGAGACCGGCTGGATTTCCGGCAGCAAGGCGAGGATATCTTCCTCCTCCAGCCATCGGTGATAGTTGTTGTCCTTAAAATTCCACATACCCGAGTGACACCCTATGCTTGTGAGCTCGGCAGCATACCGGCCTGTAAAAAGGAAGCTCAAATACTGGGGAAAATGGAGGGAATGCCGGATTTTTCTGAAAAGATCCGGTTTTTTATGTTTGAGCCAATAGAGTTGCAACCCGGAATTCAGCATGCCCATCGGGGGCGAGGCTGTCTGAAGCACAAAATGTTCACGCCCCCCATATTTTTTATAGACTGCGTTTGCCAGATCTTCCGGAAAGGGTTTCAGATAATTATAAAGCGGAGCAACCACCTCCCCTTTGTCATCCAGATGAACCAGGCTGGCACCATAAGTAGAAAAATTCAGGGCAGTGATTTTAAAATCCGGGTTTTCACTTGCCTCCCGGAACACCGTTTCCAGCCACTCTTCCAGCCGGGGAAGATCTTCACAGGGATAGCCATCCTCATCAACTGTCTCCTCCAGAGACATTTGCCGTTTATGGACAATGGAATATTTATCATCAAAAAGCAGAAATTTCTTATTGGTCTTGCCAATATCGAAAACAGCCGTTACGGGAGTTGGTGATGGCATTTATGTATATTAAATATTGATTTCGGTCACTACACTTTTAAAGAACTCAGGCATCTTTGCTTATCCCAATAGGTTTGCGTTTGATGCGGCCGGTATCGCTGCCAGTAGATGCCGGGACCTCGTAACGTTTCAACCGTTATTCTACGATTTGAGACTTAAAGTGGTAGAAAGTTTATGAATCCGGTTTTGATCTTCTCCCACTTATATCCTTTCCCCGGCAGTAGACGGATGAAAGTCGTAAGGCAAAATACAAGACTCGTTTCTGCTGATGTTGACCCTGATTTGAATATCCATCAAACTTGAAGGACCCGGAATGCAGTCGGGAGATTTCAAGGAAACTCCATACCAACGTTATTCGATTCACACATAATGTAGTAAACACCAAATTCGATAAATGTAAATAATACTGGTCAGCATCAGGTACTCCCCATATAGCTCTTTTACAGGAGATATTTTGCCGGCACTTACATTATTTACGTTGTACTTATTAACGGGCTATCACACTAAAGCCCTGTTGCAACGGATTCCGCACCCCGGTCGCGGATCAGGGTTTTTCGTACCTCAAGTTCGCGATACAGCCCGACCGGGTCGGCTGCCGCTCCGCTCCGGATCCGGGCTTCACGGAGTAAAGGGCGAACATCGGTACGGAATGCATCCTGCAAGACCTCCTGAGCCCCGGCAACATCGTTGGCTTCACGTGCTTCTTCCAAATCCTGACGGTTTACCAGTAATGCCCGGGCAAAAGCAATCTGGATCGCCTCTACCGACTGAAGCAGGTCTTCCAGGGGATCCTTCACGTTGTGACTGGCATCGATCATCCAGGCAATCCCGGAAAATGTATCTTCCGACTTTGTGATATCTTCAACCAGTTCATTAAAAATTAAAAACAACTGGTATGGTTTAATGGAGCCGGTCGTCAGATCATCGTCGCCATATTTGGAATCGTTGAAGTGGAATCCGCCCAGTTTGCCTTCCATCATCAGGGTCGCCACGATCTGTTCGATGTTGGTATTGGGCAGATGATGGCCGAGGTCAACCAGGGTTTCAGCCTGATCACCCAGTTTTGAGGCAAGCAGGAAAGAAGTCCCCCAATCGGAAATGACTGTGGAGTAGAAATTCGGTTCATACGGCTTGTATTCGATCAGCATTTTCCAGTCAGCCGGCAGGCGGCGATAAATCTCTTCCAGTGAGCCGAGCGTCCGCTGCAAAGCCTTTCGGAAGTTCTGTTGTCCGGGAAAATTGGAGCCGTCAGCCAGCCATACGGTTAACGCTTTTGATCC
>SKRC01000252.1 GCA_007118695.1 Balneolaceae bacterium
AAAATTTATGGCGAAGAAGGCGAAGATTAATCCCGGAGTACCAGATGATGGGGAGGCCGTACCGGAACAAATAAAATTCTGTTCCCTCGCCGGATTTCTTATTTTAAGGCAGATAACCGGATCATCTGGCTGATATGGCTCAACATAAAATTTTAGGTATTGACCCCGGCTCCCGCAACACAGGGTATGCGATTTTGGTGGAAGAGAACCATTCGTTCAGGGCAGTCGAGTGTGATGTGATCAGGGCAGCGCATCTTGAGGATCAGACAGAGCGGCTGCGCCACATCTATGAGGCGGTCACCAAACTGATACAGAAGCATAAACCGGAGTTCTGTGCGGTTGAAACTCCTGTCTATGGGGTCGATCCGTTGGCCATGCTGAAATTGGGAAGGGCACAGGCGGCGGCTTTGCTGGCCATTTCCAATCAGAATCTGGCGGTTGCCGAATATTACCCGAAAGCGATAAAGAAAGCTGTTACCGGCAATGGGAATGCAAGCAAGAAACAGGTGGCCTTTATGCTTGATAAGCTTATTTCAATTCCCGGAGATCCGCTGGCCTCCGATGCTTCTGATGCTCTTGCTGTTGCCTGGTGCCACTTTTCAAGTATTAGACAGCCGGCCCAGGCAAAATCAGAAAAGCTCTACCATCAAAACAACCGCAAGTCCAGCTGGAAAGTATTTGTTGAAGATAATCCTGACAGGGTGAAGAAATGATCGCATTTTTAGAAGGCAAACTTGAGGTAAAAAAAAACAATTATGCTGTCTTAAACGTGAACGGAGTTGGGTACCGGATTGAAATTTCCACCACCACTTTCGAGCAGCTGCCCGCCGCTGGCAAGCATGTCCGGTTGTTGATCCATCATCACATCACCGACAGCGATCAGCGGTTGTTTGGTTTTTTCCTCGATCAGGAACAGCGGCTTTTTGAATACCTGATCACCGTGAAGGGGGTTGGCCCAAAGCTCGGGTTGACCATTATGTCGGGGATGAAAGCGCCGGCACTGATTGAATCCATCGTGCAGCAGGACCAACAGGGGTTGTCGCGCATACCGGGGATCGGAAAGAAGACGGCTCAGCGAATCATCCTGGAGTTGAAAGACAAAATAATGGAGACCCTTGGGGCCGGTGATCCGGTTGCTGATCAGGGTTCATCCACCACCCGGGAAGAGGCAATTTCAGCCCTGGAAGCCCTTGGTTTCAGAAAGCGGGATGCAGAAAAAGCGGTCATGTCCGTTATTGGGAACAATGGTGATGCCGGCGTATCCGAGATTGTAAAATTGGCGCTAACCCAGCTAAAAAGCGGCTGAAAAGACGCCTTGCGTACGGGCAAATTTTTTTGTGATAAATGCGGGTCAGACAATCCGGACTATCTTTTACCCGTACCCATACGAAATGAACAATGAATACAGAAAGCAAAACTGAGAAAGATGTTACCGAATATACACTGGGTTTTGGTAAACTGAACGTCCTGTCATTTTTAATGCTGCCCCCAATGGTCTTCGTCTTGTTAACTCCGTTTATCCTGATCTGGGGGGCTGATATATCTGATTGGGGAGAAATGATATTCAGCATAAAATTCCTGCTCATCTTAATTGCAGGTTTATTTATCCATGAGCTGCTGCATGGTATCGGTTGGGCTGTTTATGCAAAAAATGGATTCAGATCTATTCACTTCGGATTTATTTGGAGATATATAACACCCTATTGCCACTGTAAGGAGCCGTTGAAAGTGAAACATTACAGAGTTGGTTGTGTATTGCCATTTTTATTGCTTGGCTTACTGCCTTCGTTAATGGTATGAATATCCATCATAATCAGGCGCATAATGGAATACAGTTCCATTGAGTCATCTTGCTGATCATTGCTGTAAAATGCCACTCCTGTGATTAACAGTACAAGAAATATGGATGTTAACTATAGCTTGATCCGGTTTGTCATAATAGTCGAATATAGAGTGAAAATTTTAATTATTATGTAATCTCCATGTAGGTAAAGTAACTGGTTTTGATGGAATTAATTTGTTTGGTGGCTTGGAACTTATAAGTGGTTGGAAGAAAATCTTTTGAGTTTGTTAACACTCCAATAAATGATCCCCCAGACGATTGTTCTAAACCCCATTGCCATTACACTGTCAACTGCCACCTTCTCACCAGTAAAAAATAGAAACAGTATGATGCAGAATACCGCAAGGTTCAACAAATATATCATTTTTGATGCAAGTACCCCTTTCTGAGTACTTTTCAAGATTAGTATTCCTGTGGCAATGTAAACAAATCCCATCACGGTATTGAAAATCAGAAGTGGAAAAAATACGGCATAACCTGGTTCCGAAATCTCCATAAGAACACGACTCCCTGCAAAAACAGTGAACAGTCCAAATACAATTGCCACTACGGCTGTTAAAATTAACAGCCGTTTAGATGTTTTATATTTATTTACTTTCATTTTGCTCCGTGTTTACTTGTTCAATAACATGCTGAACCCATAGCTCAATTTCGTGGTCTGTTTTCTTAAGCCATTCACAGATCGTTTTTCTGATCGTTTCTTTGTCTGTGTTGTGAGTTGACATGACAAGCTCCATTTTTCAGAGGTCGTTTCTTTAAACATTATGTCACTGACTGCTTATCAACAAACCACCACTTAAATAGAGTAGCGTGGTTTCGGTCAGTTTGATCTGAAATTCAGTCTCAGAAATTCGTAAACGGGCATTTTGTAGTGAGAGCTGGGCGCTGCGAAGTTCCACCCCGGTGATCAATCCCTGCCCGAAGGAATCTTTTGCTCTTTCATAGTTACGTTCATATACCGCCAGGTTATCCCGCTCAGTGGTGAACCGGTTCTCCAAATGTAAAAGCCGGTTCCAGGTATTATCGAATTGAGTGCGAAGCTGCTGCTCCGAATCATCATAGCGAATCTGTTCCTGGCGAAGTGACGCTTTTGCATATTGTGAAGCCGTCCGGTTTCTCCCACCGGTAAATATGGGGATTTTGAGGGATATTCCGCCCATAAAACCAAGCTGTTCCTGAGTCTCGAACTGGCCTTCCGTAGCAAACTGATAGGTGTATCCGTACTGAGCACCGGCTGTGATGGTCGGCAAGAAATCGGCCTTTGTGATTTCCCGCTCAATCTGCGCCTGTTCTATCCTGCGCTCCCGTACGTTAATAGCCGTGTTGTTCTCGTACATGGATAACAGCAGGTCATCATAATGGGGCATGTCCATGCTCAGAATACCATCATCGAGTGAAACCATCTCCCTCCGATCCCACCCGATGGCCGAGTGCAGATCTCTGTAAGCATTTTCGTATTGATGAACGAGGTCTCGGTATTCTGTACTGTCGGCTTTCAGGTCGGCCAATGCCTGCAGCAACTGCTGTTCGCTGGCCTGACCATATTCCCTTCGAGTTTCAACCACACGATACCGGTCGCGGCTCTGCTCCATGGCCAGCTCTTTCAATTCAATAGCTTTTTGAAGTGTCACGGCCTGTACATAATTTCTTGTAATGACCAGAACGGTATTCTCCATTTCCTGTTTATGCTGAAGACTCGCCAGATCGCTTCCCGTTTCCAGAGTGCGATAACGAATCCGTCCTTTCATTCCGTCATAGATGACGAACTGTGTGCCAAGGCCTGCACTGAAACTTGTTGATGAGACACCGTCAAATTTGATGGCTCCGGGCGACTGACCTTCTCCACCTTCAGGATTCAACAACTTTTGAAAGAACGATCCGGGCGTCAATTCAAGATCTGAATACGACCAGTTCAAATCACTATTGACGGATATTGAGGGCAGTTGCCCGGCATTGCCTCGTGTTACCAGGTTCGAGGCTTTATCCTGCTCAATATTGCTGATCTGTATATTATAATTATACTCAAGAGCGGCTTCTATCGCATGTTCAAGGGATAATATTTCCTGGGCATCTGCTCTTGAGACTGTACCAAGAAGCAAAATAGTTATGAAAAGGATCGAGGATTTCATTTTATACTCCGTTTATGATGTTCTTTGAGTTGCACAGCCGGTTCAATGCTCTCCGGTGTGGTATCCGCTCTGCCCATCAAATGCAGGGTTTTCAGTTTCAATTCATTCCAGATCACCAGAAAAGCAGGGTTAAGTGTGAGCGTAATAAAAAGGCCAAAAATCAGTCCATAGGCGATGGCAATCGCAGGTGGCTGCAGAAACGCAGAAGCCAGTCCACCCATAAAAATCATCGGCAGCAAGCCAGCTACGGTACTGAGGGTGGTGAGCAGAATAGGCCGGAACCTGGATTGCACGGCATCCCGCAGCGCTTCCTCGAAATTCATATCTGCTTTTAGATTATCATTAAAAGCGGTAATCAAGACCAGCATATTGTTGATGAGGATACCGATTAGCGCGATCATGCCGATTACTGAGAATACATTCATCGTGACGCCATGTATCATATGGCCGATCACCACGCCAACAAATGCAAACGGCAGTGAGAGCAGCACCATTACCGTTTGTGAAAAGGATTGAAAATTGATGATGATCAGGGCCAGCATTATTACGATGATAACCGGAGCTACTTTTATCATCGCTTCCGTGACCTGACCGGCCTCACGATTCTGTCCTTCAATAAAGAACTGAACGCCGGGATGCTCCGCTTTGATTTTTGATATGATGTTTTCCTCTATATCACCAAGTATAGCCGGTGCGGAAAGTGAGGGGTCGGCCATATCGGCATCCACACGGATGGTCCGGCGCCCGTTAATCCGGCTTACCTCAAGGCTGGCGTTTGTGGGGAAGATATCTGCAATTTCCCTCAGTGGCCAGGCTCCCTGCGGTGTTCGAATTGTTAAATTGGTCAGTTCATCATAACTGCTTCGAGTTAAGTCATCAAATCGAATCCACACACGAACATCATCGCGGCTTCGCTGAAGGTTTTGCACTTCCAGTCCAAAAAATGCATTTCTGATCTGAGCCATTACCTCCTGAAGCGTCAGGCCAAGATGCTCACCGGTCCGGTTCAGTTCAATATGCAGTTCAGGATTACCCCGCTGGTCCGTATCCGCCACATCGACCAGGTCGTTCCTCTTTTCCAGTTCATCCTTCAGCTTTGAAGCAGCAAGCTGGATCTGGTTCAGGTCGGTACCGGCCACAGAGATATCAACCGGAAGTCCGCCAAAACGCTGTTCAGCTGTTGCCCCCATATACCTTACATACCGGGCACCGGGCACATCTTTCGCGGCATCGCGAAATTGATTGTTCAACTCATAAGCAGGTATTCCACGCTGCTCACCGCCCAGCATCACCACGCGGAGCTGCCCCTGATGGGAGCTGGGTCCCATCAGTAGCTCCACATTTCGGACCACCTGCTGATTATCTTTGCGGTCTGATGTTAAGCGCTCATTTACCTGCCATACTGCCTCTTCTATTTCAATAAGCCGGGTTTTGGTTGTATCTGCCGGTGTTCCCGGTTCAAGTTCAATTCGTATTAACTGTATATCATCATCCAGGTATGGAAAAAAAGTAAGAGGAAGCGTTCCGGTTCGTAACAGAGCAATTGAGATAACCAGAAGGATCAGGAAACCTGCCAGGTTCAGCCACTTCCAGCGATGAGAAACCAGATCGGTAAACGGCATAAACCAGCGGTCGCGGAAGGTGATCAGACTTTCCGTAAAAAACTTCTCGAAGCGAGTTTGCCGGTTCTCTTTACTCAGCACTTTGGAATGCGTCATCTTGGCTGGCAGAAAGAGAAATGTAACAATCAGCGCTGCAAGGAGGGAGGCAATGACAACAAATGAAACCTCTGAGAAAAATGCACCGGGTTTTCCCGGCAGAAAGAAAAAGATACTAAAAGCCACAGCAGTAGTCATCAGAGAGATAGTCATGGGAGCGGCAACTTCTGCAGCACCGTCACGAGCAGCCAGTATCGGATGTTTTCCGAACTCTGCATAGTGACGGTAGATATTTTCAGCTACCACTACACCTGTATCCACCAGCATCCCGAGAACCAGGATAAAGCCAAAAATGGAAACAACGTTAATTGTCAGATCGTATCCCATCATCGCAAAAATAAAGGCGCCCAGCAGTGAAAGCGGGATCGTGAGAGACACCCAGAAAGCGATCCGCTTATCCAGAAAGAGTGTAAGAATGAGCAGTACAAGCAACAGACCAACCAGGCCATTCTCCCACAGGGAGGCCGCCCGTTCGTTAACAAATTCGGAGATATCATCCACAATCGTCAGTTCTATCTCCTGATGGCTGTTATTGAATGCCTTACTGAACTCCTTTACATACTCTGCCGTAGCCACAAGATCTTCATCATTAGTAACGAGTACCTGAATTACGACCGATTCCCGGCCGTTCAGATAGCGGTTAACGGGACGGTCATCAAACACTTCGCGGACTTCCGCAATCTCCCTGAGTAGTACACGCTCGCCGGTTGTCTCAGTTCGAACCGGGATTTGAGCAATTTCAAGAGCGGTATTTTGTTTATTTCTGGCACGAATCTGCCAGTTTGCCCGGTCCAGTTTTAACTCTCCCCCGGTCATATCGATATTGGTTTTTTGAACCGCTTCGGCCACCTCCTGAAAGGAAATACCATATCGATTCATTTGAGTATCATTCAGCTCTATGACAATCTCTTCGTCGCCAAATCCAAACAGGTTCACATTAGACACACCCCCCTCAATCATAAACTCATCGCGAATCTGTCGGGCGTAATCCTTTTTCTGCTGAAGCGGAATGTCTCCCGTCAGTGCCAGGGATATGGTAGGGTTTAGCATTTCCTGCTTGTGTACAATCGGCCGGTCCATTCTCTCCGGAAAATCAGTGATGCGGTTTACGGCATTCTCCACATCCACCAGTACCTCGTTGATATCGGCCCATTCAAAGAGTTCCACAGTAATTCGACCGCTGTTTTCCCTGGAAACGGATGTAAACCGGTCCATTCCGTTAATTCCCCTGAGATTCTCTTCAATCCTGGAAATGGCACTCTCCTCAATCTCCAGTGGTGATGCTCCCCGATAGATGATATCGACATAGATCTCTTTCGGATTCTCTGAGGGATCTAACGTATATCTTACCTGGCTCACACCAATCAAACCTACAAGAATAGTTAGCAGCAGTCCCAGGTTAACCATCGTTGGGTACTGAATAAAAAAGTTTATCAGCTTTTTCATTGCTCCTCCGGTTTAACCATTAGTCCGGTCCTCGAATAGCTTGCGTTCTGAATGATCCGATCATTTTCCATCAGCCCGGTTACCCACGCTGTATCATGTCCTATATTGATCACTTCAATTGGTTTCTGACTTGTCACACCATCCTCAATTACATACACAAAACCATTTCGAAGCAGGGCAGATTTTGGAATTTCTGCAATCTGTATCGGTTCACCGGCCTCAAGCACCCCTTCAAGGAACATGCCCTCATAAATGCCATTTCCACCTACTTCGAGATAAATTTCTACCGACTGAGATCGCAGATCAACGGTAGGGTTGATTCTGGAAACGACGCCCATCCAGAAGTTTCTTTTTTGATGATCCGTAAGTTCAACTTCGTCACCGGGTGAGATATCAGAAAGTAGTGATTGCGGGATTGTGGCCGTCAGCAGATAGCTACCGGGATCTACCAGGGTGCCCAGGTGGGACTGCGGACCCACTGACTGCCCCGGCTCCACTCTTGCCATTGCCAAAGTTCCACTAAAAGGGGCACGGATCGTAAACTTCTCCAGACGGTGTTCTGCACTTTTAATTTGATAAAAGTTGTCTAAGATGCCGCGCGACGTCAAAAATCGTCTGAGTTGAGAATTATCAAATTCGGGGATATCCGGCACCGTTTGTTCCGGATTCAAACGGTTGTACCAATCTTCATAACGTTCCATTTCTGCAGGATAGTCGAGTTTGATATCCGGAAGCAGTGAGGCAGCTAATGTTTGAAACCCGCTTCGGGACGCGTTTAATTGTAAACGTGCCTCTTCAGGGTCCAGTTGAAGAATTGCCTCCCCTTTCTCAAAACGCACCCCCTCTCTGAACGGTTTACTGCCGGCAATCACCCTGCCCTGTACTTCCGGAAAAAGTTCCAGCCGGTTTTCAGCACGGACTCTTCCCTGAATGTCTATCTGATGATTTTGATGTGATGTTTGAACTGTCATCCATTCGGGTTGATGTACATCTATAACCGGCAAACTCGTTTCGGTCTCAACATCGTGGTCATCCTGAAGGTGCAAAAGGATATAACCACCACCCACAAATATGGTAACATGGATGACCGCAGTCAGAATCAGCAGTTTTTTGCTTTTTTTATCTTTTTTCATTGCTGTATTGTTTTATTGTTGAGCTGTTTGATCCAGCAAGGAATTGGTAAAATCGCGCATAATTTGAAACTCTTTGTCAGGGAAAGGGTGAAGAGTTTTGTAAGGTATATTCCCATCTTGATTAATTAGCCAGGCCAGAATGGTATAGGGTTCATGATAGGCCTTTCGGATAATTTCTCCATCTGAATCCAATAGTACGGGAAAGGGCTTGTCACTCAACCTGGAACGAAAGATTCTATTCACAAGTGGACCGGTTCGGTACGGTTCAACAACAAGCACTTTGTTGACAGAACTGCCGGAATGATTATCCAGACGCTCAAAATAGGTAAATACTTCATCCATCAACGATTGCGCTTCTCTGCGTGAATCGGGTTTAGGCAGAAAAAAGATCAGAAGCGGATTCTCTCCAGGCGGGGCAAATATGATATCATTCCCATGCTGATCCTCTCCCTTCAGATGGATCAGCTGCGTGACCTCTCCATTCGATTTGGCAAGATTAACGGACTGCCCCTGTAATTCATCACAGGAGGCCAAAATCAATATGGTAATGAGTAAAATTTTCATAAGTAAAATTTTTAGTTATTGAAAAAAGCGGAACCGCTGTCAAACGGCTCCACATGAATATGAAAGACTACTTGTGTGGGGATCAATAACTTTTCACCTCTTGATCACAAACGCTTCATTCATATAATACCTGGTTTAATCTTATGATTCAACCATATGGTTATTTTAAAAGTTAAATACTACCAACCCTATGAAACTATTTTATCATACTGTTAATATTTAGCTTGTCATATGTAAAATCCACACTTGATCTGACTAATGCGGGATATTGTCTAAATAATTCAACCATATGGTTATATTTTGTGCGCAGATTTACTATCTTTCTCTGGCGTGCCATTAATAACCCAACAGTCAATGAAGTTAATTGGCAATAACAAGTTTGGATAATCATGAATACCAAAAAAGAAGAGAAGACATCAACCGAAATGAATAAATTTGAAGCCGCTAAAGATCATTTCAGTGACACTAAAAGAGAGACATCTACAGGTCCAACACCCCCTGGTAAACTCTGCATCAACAATTCAAAACTGTTTTATGACGATCGGACCCGTGAAAGCCTGCCTGATAAAGCATACCACTGGCCGTCCATAAAATCTCAGATTATTACCTTATTGAATGAAGAAATGTCTCTGGAGAAAAAACTTCGGAATTTTATCGAAATGTATTTGGAGGTAATCCATGCAAACCCTGATATCCCGTTATTTGTACTTTATGAACTCAACAATAATCCAAATCAACTCAAATCATATGTACTTGACAGAATTGGAAAAAGAATTAAACCTTTTTTGAATCAGCTCAGAGAGGGGGCTTAACAAGGTAAAATCATAAATTTACCCCCCGAACAAATTTTGGCCAATATGATGTCTTTGATGATTTTTCCACCTGCAGCCGGGCCGGCGATTCGTGGTTTATTTAAAATGGATCAATCCGCATCTGATAAATTTTATCATGAGAGAAAAAGAGTCCTGTCAGATTATATTGTACAGATAACATTGGTTTCGTAAATATACCGGTTTTCAAAGAATTCTAACCACAATCATTTACATTTCAACATGAAAGGAAAAAGAGAAGAACAATCATCAACGGAACTCAAAATTTTTGAAGCGGCCAGAGAAGTTTTTCAGGCGAAAGGCCTTGAGGGTGCCCGTATGCAGGAAATTGCCGATAAAGCGAAGATTAACAAATCGATGCTCCACTACTATTACCGGTCGAAGGAAAAGCTCTTCGAGAAGGTCTATCAACTGTCAATCATCAGGCTGATTCCCCAGATTGCCAGCCTTTTAAATGAAGATACCCCGCTGGAGATGAAGCTTCGAAATTTTACCGTAAAATATCTGGAGTTGATCAGACATAATTCGGACATCCCCTTGTTTGTCTTGCATGAGATGAATAAAAATCCCGGAAGAATGAAAAATTTTATGCTGAATGAAATCGGAAAAAAAATTCAGCCTTTTTTACAACAGCTCCGCGAAGAGAGGAAAAAAGGAAATACAGTTGACCTTCCCGCCGAACAGATGCTGGCCAATATCATGTCACTGCTCGTTTTCCCTTTTATAGGCAGACCTGTATTCCAGGTAATTTTGAACTTAGATGATTCTGAATTTGAACAATTCATAGATAAGAGATTGTCATACCTGCCGGATTATATAGTAAGGGTAACATTAAATAAAACATAGCCATTATTTAGTTAGTATTTGGTAGATGATTATTGGCTATGTTTTAAGGGACATTGATGTTTCAATAACAATTGCTTCAGAACCTGCGCTTCCTTCTGACTTGCGGTTACCCGCAACGCCCCCCGGATCGGGGCAGGCATTGCGACTTACGAATAATTCAAAGCGTCACTCCTGCCCATAAGGGACTTTCACCCTCAAGATTATTGACTTACATTAATGTAAACTAAAGGCAACCATGCCGGGCACACACAACGGTTTCAACTCGGACTTGGCCGCTGGTTGCTGGGTCAAAAATTATGAGCTTATAGAAATTACGAGTTTTATTACATTACCTGCCAATAAGGCCAAGCTATTAAACCGCAAGCCGTTAACTGTCCTAATACACAAGTTATAGTGATATACCTTCAAGAGTTGTTGATCGGTCATTGATTGTATACATTTTTATACTCTAACAGATTAATCATGAGCAAAAATCTATTAAATAGAATTACGAGAAAGCCGGATATTTGTCACGGCAAACCGACGATCCGTGGATTACTATATCCGGTTGACACAATGCTGGATTTGCTGGCTTCGGATATGAGTATTGATGAAATTCTGGCCGATTATCCGGATTTGGAAAGAGAAGATCTGCTGGCCTGTCTTAAATATGCTGCTCAATTATCGCGAACCAAGAAATCGCAAAAAGTTGCCCAGTGAGAGTTCTTGTTGATGCTCATCTACCCTATCATCTTTCTGAGTTCTTGTCAGCTCATAAAATTCAGTCGAAACATACTCTGGATATACCTAAAAAGAATGCGACATCTGATTCAGAAATCATTCGCTTTGCAGATGACGAAAATCGAATTATGATTTCAAAGGACAGTGATTTTCTCGATAATTATATATTGGATGGAAGCCCCAAAAAACTGTTAATTGTTTCAACCGGAAACATCAATAATCAGAATCTGGTTCGATTGTTGGAGAAAAATTTGGAAACATTAAAATCACTGTTTGAAGAGCATTCTGTGATTGAGATCGACGAAGAAGAAATTCAGGTACATTACTAAAACCCGGCCAGTTAACATATATATGGCCTCCAATGTCAATAGGCAATAGCATTGCCGGGCAAGAAATATTTCCTTCCTAACCTTATTGAGTGTCATATTGTATTACCCAAATTGTACCCAAATGTAGATTCCACTCATTTTGGCACCTAAAAAAAAGTTTAGCATCACAATCGCTTAGTGTGATACAAGGTTTTGCCAAGAGCGGATTCAAACTGATTACCTTCCCGGGCGATCAGGAAAGGCGATCTAACCATTCAATATATTCTTCAATTCGATCTCCCCTTTGATAACTTCCTCTACCACATCACGGCTTTTCATGCTTTTAATCCATTTCTCTGATCTTATTGCCTCCGACCTGGTATCGAAGGCAAGACTAAATTTTAACTCCCAGGGCACACCGCGCTTGGTTGCAAGAGATTTCCCTTCATTGTGGCGGGTCAGCCGATCCTGCAAATTTTTTGAATGGCCGGTGTAATATTGATCTATACTTTCGCTATATATAATGTAAAGATGGTACATGATCTCTCCTGATATTTATTCCCCTTGATTAAATATTTGCTAAGAAAAAGTGTAAATCAATTTCAAATATATCAAGCATAAAAAAGCCCCATCGAAAAATCGATGAGGCTTAAAGCGATCCGGACGAGAT
>SKRC01000016.1 GCA_007118695.1 Balneolaceae bacterium
GGAAGTGGCCATGAACGACAGCGAAGCTTCCTATACCATCCCCGAGGGCGTCGCCTGGGATCAACTGGCCATGACCGCACAGTGGCTCGACCTGGCAAAACGGGCCGATGCCGTCTGCTTCGGCACCCTGGCGCAACGCGATGAGATCAGTCGCCGGACCATCCGCGAGTTTCTGGCGCAGACCCCGAAATCCTGCCTCAAAATAGCAGACATCAACCTGCGTCCGCCGCATTTTACCGAAGAGATTGTCGAAGCGAGCCTCGATCTGGCGGATGTGGTGAAGCTGAATGAGAACGAGTGGAAGGAGATCCGGAAAATGTTCGGCGTTACGGATTTCAAAGCCTGGCTGTTCGACCGGAAAAAGATCCGCATCATCTGTCTGACCAAGGGCGCCGACGGGGCCGAACTGATAACGCCGGACCAGCATCTTATCGAGCCGGTTTTTGATATCCCGGACGCCAACGGTGATTCGGTTGGTGTGGGCGATGCGTTTACGGCCGCACTTACGCATCATCTGCTGCGCGAGTCTCCTCTGGATGTGGCCATTTCGGCTGCCAACAGGTACGCCGCACAGGTTTTTGCCCGAAAGGGAGCCACACCGAGGCTGCCCGAGGCGGTTATCGCTTCCGTGACGTGAGCCATGGCGGCACCGGCGTAACACCCTGCGTCACGTTACCTGTCCTGTATTACAAGAACGTACTCATTCGACCCGACTCGACGATCCCGATAACGCATCACCCTATGGCATTAAAAACCTGGAATCCCAGATCCGTATCGCAGTACATTCCGTTGAATATCACACGGAGGGAGTGGAAAAGCGGCGACAAACGCGAGATACTCAAGCGGGAGATCATGGAGCGCTACGAACCTCACTACAAGCGCTATCCGTTTCTAAAATCCCGCATCCGCAAGAACTTTGATGATTTCTGGCGCTTTTACACCGCCATCTACGGAGATGGTTACGAGCAGCAGCTTTGGACGATTCGCATCTTTGACTCCATTGTCCAGGGGCTGCAGGACCGCAAGAAAGACATGCAGCAGCTCGACAAGGAGCGGGAACAAAATCAGCTCTGGTTTCAAAGCGAGCAGCAGGTGGGGGCCATTCTGTATGTGGATCTGTTTTCCGGAGATCTCAAGGGTATGCGTGAGAAGATCCCGTACCTTCAGGAACTGGGCATCAACTTTCTGCACTTGATGCCGCTGCTGCGGCCGCGCGACGGTCTGAATGACGGCGGATATGCCGTGCAGAACTATCGTGACGTGGACCGTCGGCTTGGCACATACGACGACCTGCGCAAGCTATCCCGCATTCTCCACAACGAGGGCATCAATCTGGTGCTTGATTTTGTGATGAACCACACCGCCAAAGAGCACGGCTGGGCCCAGGCCGCCATGAGCGGGCACCCGCGCTATCAGCGGTTCTACCACATGTTCGACGACCGTACGCTGCCGGATATGTACGAACAGCACCTGATCGAGGTTTTTCCCGATTTCGCGCCCGGCAACTTCAGCTACTACCCGCAGGTCGGCAAGTGGGTGTGGACGACCTTCTACGAATTTCAGTGGGACCTGAACTACGCCAATCCCGATGTCTTCCATGCCATGTTTGAGGAGATGATCCATCTGGTGAATACCGGGGCGGACTGCCTCCGGCTGGATGCGGTCCCCTACCTCTGGAAAAAGCTGGGCACGCACTGCCAGAACCAGGAAGAGGCGCATCACCTGCTCCGCGCCTATCGCGCCCTGCTCAAAATCCTCTCGCCCGGAGTGCTGTTCAAGGCCGAGGCGATTGTCGCCCCGCAGGAGATTGTCCGGTATCTTGGAGTTGAGGGATTCGGAGGAAAGGAGTGCGATCTGGCCTATAACGCCACA
Source organism: Balneolaceae bacterium (assembly GCA_007118695.1). Lineage (GTDB taxonomy): Bacteria > Bacteroidota > Rhodothermia > Balneolales > Balneolaceae > SKRC01. The sequence goes on from SKRC01000016.1 coordinate 1,873, forward strand.
TTGATGAGCCATGTCTGGCACGCCCTGGCATCCGAAAATACCCGGCTTTTGCGTACATCGCTGAAGAGCTTGCCCCGCGCCCCGCGCAATACTTCGTGGGTGAACTATGTGCGCTGTCATGACGACATCGGATGGGGTATCTCCGATGAGTTTGCTGCGGCTGTGAGTCAGAATGGACATCATACACGCATGTTCTGCACCGATTTTTATACCGGCAAAATCGCCAACAGCTACGCCGAGGGATACGCGTTTCAGCGTGACTTCTACACTGGCGAGGCACGTGTTTCCGGGACGACCGCCTCGCTTTCCGGTCTTCAGAAGGCGATGGTGGAGGCCGAGGATCTCGAAATCGATGACGCGATCCGGCGCATCATGCTGCTTCACAACGTCATTTTCAGCTGGAAGGGCGTGCCGCTGGTCTATATGGGTGACGAGATCGGTCAGACCAACGACTACCGGTACCTGTCAAATCCGCTCAAGATGCGTGACAACCGATGGGTGCACCGCCCGGCGATGGACTGGGACAAGGTTGAGCTGCGCAAGATGCCGGGGACCATTGAGCATCGGCTTTTCAACGAATTCCGGAGGCTGATCAGAGCGCGCCGGAATACGCCGGTCATTCATGGGGCCTCGCGTGACAAGCTCATCATCCTGGACATCGATTCGGTATTCTGTTTTCAGCGAACCCGCGAGAAGGATTCGGCACTCTTTCTCTCCAATTTTGCTCGTGATCCGGTGCACATTCCTACAAAACTGCTTCCGGTGGAGTGGCAACGGCGGTGTTTCCACGACACATACAGCGGACGCATCCTGGATTTCAGCTTTCAGGAGATTCTGATGGAACCGTACAGTTTCATGTGGCTTACGCGTACCGCGGAGAAACCGTCGCTTGAGGCGGAAAATACGATTATCGATGTGTTTGTGGAGACGGAGTTCGGCGAGCAGGTCTATGTGGTCGGAAATATTCCCGAGCTGGGATCGTGGGATCCGGATAAGGCGATCGGTCCGCTGGATTCGTCATCGTATCCAACCTGGGAGATCCAGCTGAAACTGCCTGCCAACACGTACTTCGAGTTTCAGTGGATCAAGAAACGGAACGGAAAAATTCTGGAGTGGGCGCCGGACAAGTACTGGATGAAGAGCGGCGACGAGATTTCGTATCATTGATTTCGGGAGATGGCAGTTTCTTTTCGGGGTATGGTAGGTTGATTTCGGGGTGCGGCATGTTGTTTCCGGGGTATCGCGGATTGTTTCCGGGAGGCTGAATAATCTTCGCATTCGGTTGGATGACTGGTTCTGTATTTGGAATGATAAATGTGGACTTGATTGATAAAAACCGGTCCGTAACACGTACTATAGCCTATTTCCGAAAAACGGATGTAACTTATAGTCAACATCCGGTACTCTGAAAATCGTCGTTTTCAGCCTCTGTTAGCCGGTTTTCAGAAGCACAGATGTTACATATAGTCAAC
>SKRC01000110.1 GCA_007118695.1 Balneolaceae bacterium
AACGGCTTTTACTACGATATTGATTTCGGTGATCACACCATTACCAGTGAAGATCTGCCGGAGATAGAGGAGAAAATGGTCGAGATGGCGCGCAAGAAATCACAGTTTGAGCGCAAGGAAGTGACCCGGGAAGAAGCCCTCGAGCATTACAATAAAATGAACAATGAATATAAAGTGGACCTGATTGAAGGGCTTGAAGACGGGACCATAACGTTTTACAAACAGGGGGAATTTACAGATTTGTGCAGGGGGCCGCATGTGCCTGATACCGGCCTTATCAAGGCCGTTAAACTTACCAGCCTGGCCGGGGCATACTGGCGCGGAGATGTTAAGAGTAAACAGCTTACCCGTATATACGGGATCAGTTTCCCGAAACAGAAGCTTCTCCAGGAGTACCTGGACCAGGTAGAAGAGGCCAAAAAGCGGGATCATAAAAAACTGGGCCGTGAACTGGGCATCTATCAAATGGATCAGCTTGTGGGAAGCGGCCTGCCGATGTGGCTGCCCAACGGCACGATTATACGACGCACACTTGAACAGTTTTTACGTCAATTACAGGTAAAACGCGGCTACAAAGAGGTGATCACCCCGCATATCGCCAATGTTGAACTGTATGTGAAGTCGGGCCACTATCCCTATTACAAGGATTCCCAGTTCAATCCGATGGATGTGGATGATGACCAATACATGCTGAAGCCGATGAATTGCCCGCATCATCACCGGATCTATGACAATGAGCTTCGCAGCTACAGGGAACTTCCACTTCGGCTTGCCGAATTCGGTACCGTCTATCGATATGAACAGTCCGGTGAATTAACCGGTTTAACCCGGGTCCGCGGCTTTACCCAGGATGATGCCCATATCTACTGCACCCACGATCAGCTCAAGCAGGAGATCAAAAACACCATAGAATTGACACAGATTGTGTTCAACACCTTTGGAATGCCGGTCGATATACGTCTCTCTTATCGCGATGACAATGAAGAAAAATATGGCGGTAAATCGGAATTTTGGGAACGGGCACAGGATGAGATCAAAGAGGCTGCCGATGAAATGGGCCTTGATTATAAAATCGCCACGGGAGAAGCCAGTTTTTACGGGCCGAAAATAGATTTCATCATCCGCGATGCCATCGGCCGTAAATGGCAGCTTGGAACTGTGCAGGTAGACTACGTAATGCCTGAACGATTTGATTTGACGTACGTGGGTGCCGATAACGACCGGCACCGCCCTGTAATCATCCACAGGGCACCGTTTGGCTCTATGGAACGGTTTGTCAGTATTTTAATCGAACACTTTGCCGGAGATTTCCCGCTGTGGCTGGCGCCGCTGCAGATGCAGCTGATTCCGGTGTCGGATGATTATATACCGTATGCAAAATCGTGTGCCGGGAAACTTGAAAAGCTTGGCTTCCGGGTACATGTTGATGAACGAAACGAAAAAGTAGGAGCAAAAATCAGAGATGCTGAAACTGGCAAGATTCCTTATATGTTGATAATAGGAGCAAAAGAAGAAAATGATCAGACCGTTTCAGTGAGAAGACATAAATTAGGAGATATTGGAACTTTTCCATTTTCTGAGTTTATTTCAAAAGTACAGGAAGAAGTTGAGCAAAAACATTTGCCACCCGATTCCCAATAGTAAATCAGTAATCAACCATTAATAAAACAACGAGGAATACTATCGCAAAAAGAAGACCATCACGACCGCGTCCAAAACGCGATGACGATCGACCCAAAATCAATGCAGAGATCCGTGCAAATACCGTTCGGGTAATTAAACCCGACGACAGTCATGAAATCGTGGAACTTGATCGCGCCCTGGAAATTGCCGAGACCCACAATCTTGACCTGGTAGAAATCGCACCTGATGCCAAGCCGCCTGTATGCAAGATCATAGATTTTGGCAAGTTCATGTACGAGAAAAAGAAAAAGGAGAAGGAGGCCAAGAAAAAACAGCATACCATGCAGGTTAAGGAACTGCGCTTCCGCCCTAATACCGATGATCATGACCTGGAATTTAAAACCCGCCATGCCCGGGGTTTTCTCGATGACGGTGACAAAGTAAAAGCGACCGTTCAATTTCGAGGACGCGATATGTTGTATACCGACAAGGGTAAAGTTCTTTTGAATAACCTTGCAGAAGAACTCAGCGATATTGCAGAGGTAGAATCGCAGCCTACTATGGAAGGCCGCCGGATGATTATGATTCTGACCCCAAATAAGAGTTCATGATTTCATTGTCAAACAAGTTCAAAAGCCTTATCTTGTGAGTCTTTATAATTTCATATTACGACAGTATTATGCCTAAAATGAAATCAAACAGTGGTGCCAAGAAGCGTTTTAAAGTTACCGGAACTGGTAAAATCAAGCGTAAAAAGGCCTTTAAAAGCCACATTTTGACCAAGAAAAGCAGCAAGCGTAAACGTAAGCTTGGGCAGGACACACTTGTGCACCCGACCAATGAAAAAGCAATTAAAAGATTGCTTCCATACGACGCTTAAAATAGAAATTATTAACATCTAAACGTTTACTTAAATGCCACGTTCACGAAACTTAGTGGCTTCCCGTCGCCGTCGCCGCAAGATACTCAAGCAGGCGAAAGGTTACTGGGGCAGACGTAAAAACGTTTATACCATTGCGAAAAACGCGGTTGAAAAAGGGTTGCAATACCAATACCGCGACCGGAAAGTTCGAAAACGAAACTTCCGCAAGCTCTGGATTATTCGAATTAACGCCGCCGCCAGGCTGAACGGGACCACCTACTCCAGGCTGATTCACGGCTTGAAGAAAAACAATGTTGAAATCAACCGGAAAATGCTCGCTGACATTGCGGTGCGGGATCCGGAGACATTCACTGCCATAGTTAACGAGGCAGTGAACTGATTTCCAGTTTTTTGCATCGACCTTTTTGAAAAACCGGCAGATCTGGAACCCAGGTTTGCCGGTTTTTTTTTGCCTTTTAATTGAATAACATCCACCTGATAAAAAAACCGTTAATTCGCTCCATTTTCATGATTGAAGAAATTAAAAATCTCCGGAAAGAGATTGCCGGCACCGAAATTACCAATGAAGAAACCCTTGAAGCATTTCGCCTGAAATTTCTCTCCCGAAAGGGCCTGATACAAACAATGTTTGCCCGGATGAGTGAGGTTCCCCAGGAGGAGCGTGCCAGCGTCGGGAAAGCGATGAATGAAGTAAAACAGCAGGCGGAGGACAAATTCCGGAAGGGCAAGGATTCACTCACCCAGGCAACGGCAACGCAACTCAGGGCTACGGATGATATTACGCTTCCGGTTGCTCCGGCCTATGCAGGGTCACTGCACCCACTCACTCAAACGGTCAACGAGATGAAGGATATTTTTTTCCGGCTCGGGTTTGATGTTGCCTACGGCCCGGAAATTGAAGATGACTTTCACAATTTTACCGCGTTGAATTTTCCTCCCGATCACCCGGCCAGGGATATGCAGGATACTTTTTTTGTGCAGAAATCCGGAAAAGAAAATGCCGAAGACCTGGTCATGCGCACCCATACATCACCCGTACAGATCCGGCTTATGAAGGAAACCACGCCTCCGATCCGGTCGATCATTCCCGGCAGGGTTTTTCGAAATGAAGCCGTAACAGCAAAATCCTATTTCCAATTCAACCAGATGGAAGGCCTTTTTGTGGACGAAAAGGTTACCATGGGTGAACTGATCGAAACCCTGGTCATGTTTGCAAAGATGATGTATGGTGAGCACGTCAAATACCGGGTCCGCCCTTCCTTTTTTCCCTTTACAGAACCCAGCATCGAAATGGATGTCTGGTGGGGATCGGACTTTGATGGCCAATGGCTGGAAATTCTGGGTGCCGGTATGGTGGATCCCAATGTTTTCAAGGCGGTTGACCTGGACCCGGAAAAATATACCGGTTACGCCTTTGGTATGGGTGTCGATCGCATCGCCATGCTCCGGTACGGTATTGATGATATCCGGATCCTGTATGAAAATGACATCCGGTTTCTCAACCAGTTTACCGGGTAATTACCAGAAAATTAATCAATCGACTCTTTTTAACATCTGAACTTATCAAATGAAGATCTCTTACAGCTGGCTGAAGAAATATATCGAAACAGACCTTTCTCCCGAAGAGGCGGCTGAAAAGCTGACACTTACAGGCCTCGAAGTGGAGGACGTTGAAACTTTCGGATCCGATTTCGATGGATTTGTAGTCGGCAATGTCCTGAAGGTGATGGATCATCCTTATGCCGACCAACTCAAGCTCTGTAAAGTGGATATTGGAAAAAAAGAGCTCCAGATCGTTTGCGGAGCCGACAATGTTGCTCCCGGTCAAAAAGTACCTGTGGCCAAAATCGGTGCCACCCTGCCGATACCAATGGATGACGGATCTAAAATGAAGATCAGAAAAATGAAAATTCGGGGAGAGAGTTCCGAAGGGATGATCTGCTCTGAATCGGAATTGGGACTGAGTGATGATCATTCAGGAATAATGGTGCTCGATGAAAACCTCCAAACCGGCCTTCCCCTGAACAAAGCTCTCGATGTCAGCGAGGATACGGTATTTGAGATCGGTTTGACTCCCAACAGGCCGGATGCTTCCTGCCATATTGGTGTGGCCAGAGACCTGGCGGCAGTAGAGGAAATACAAATCCAGAACCCCTACGACAAGGATGAACCTGACTCGGGGGATCTGAGTAAATGGATCGATATTAACATCGAAGATACCACCCAGTGCCACCGATATGCGGCAAAAATCGTACAAAACGTGACGGTAGGAGAATCTCCGAACTGGCTTAAAAACAGGCTCAGAGCCATCGGCCTGCGCCCTATCAACAATGTTGTGGATGTTACGAATTTTGTTTTGCATGAAATCGGGCAACCCCTTCATGCATTTAATTACGAGAAACTGGCAAAACAGAAAATCGTTGTCAAGAGTTTTGATAAAGATCTTGAATTTGAAACCCTCGATGAGGTGAAAAGAAAAGTTCCGGCTGGCACTTTATTTATTTGCGATGGGGAGAAACCGGTAGCTATTGCCGGTGTTATGGGAGGAGTGAACAGTGAGGTCACAGAAAACGCAGACACGATCCTGATTGAAAGCGCCTATTTCAACCCGTCCTCCATCCGGAAATCTTCGAAGAGTCTGGGGCTCCAAACCGATTCATCATACCGGTTTGAGCGTGGGATCGATCCGAATTTGGCCCGCAGAGCCTGTGAAAGGGCCGCCGCGCTGATGGCCGAACTCACTGGTGGCAAACTCCTGGACGGCTGCAGTGATATCCATCCTGTGAAGACCGATCCCAAAAAAATCCGGTTAAGGGTCAGAAGGCTGAATCAACTGCTGGGCACTTCCCTGGATATCGACTTTGCTGCCAAAGTGCTTCATAACCTCGAAATAAAAACCACTACGGCCGGTACTGATGAACTGGAGTGTACCATCCCAACTTTCAGGCCTGATCTGACACGGGAAGTTGACCTGATAGAAGAAGTTGGCCGGATTTATGATTACAATAACATTCCAAGGCCAAAGACGGCTCCATTTATCAGTCCCAAGCCGTTGAGTTCATGGGAAAAAATGCATTCACGCGTCCACAGAATTGCCACCCGCCTGATGTATAAGGAGATCAGCACCAATTCACTGCTCTCGGGCAAGGAAGAAGATTCGTTCAGTGATGAAAAAACCCGGTTGCGAACACTCAACCCGGTATCGCAGGAAGCAACCACACTGCGCACTACCCTTCTGGGCGGGTTTCTGAAGGCCCTCAATTACAACCTGAACCGGAATGCCAAGCAGCTACGGTTTTATGAAACCGGCCATGTCTATAGAAAGAGCAGCAATGGCACATGGATCGACGGTGTTGAAGAGCATAGCAAACTGCTTATGGGTTTGTGCGGTTACCGGTTCACCGAAAACTGGAAAAACAGGGCTCAGTACTTCACAATATTCGATTTGAAATCAGATCTTGAGTCGTTTTTTGAACAGATGGGGATACAGCCCTACCTTACGACCCAGGTGTCGGAAAACGGTGAATTGAACTACCTGCTGGAAAATACCGTCATTGCAACACTAACCCGGATTTCCGATTCCCTTGCCGGGGCTTTTGATATCGAATTGCCTGCCTTTGCGGCTGAAGTTGATCTGACACTGATCCATCAGGCCGGTTATGCGGTACGCGAGATTACGTACAAGAAAATTTCCAGGTACCCGGCATTTGAATATGATGCAGCATATACCGTCGATCAGACGGTTTCAGCCGGCCAGCTTTCAGATTTTATTCGGCAAACCGCCGGTGAAAAACTCGAAAAACTGGAAGTTTTTGATGTCTATGAAGGAAAAAACCTCGGTAAAGGCAAAAAAAGTATTGCATTTCGACTTACTTTTTTAGATCGTAATAAGACATTGACCATCAATGATGTAGAACCCATAGTTCAGAAAATTACTCGGGTACTAAATTCAAAATTGGGTGCTAAACTCAGATCATAAAGAATTCGGCATTGTGAATGAACCAAATCCACTATACGAACGATTTAACCAGCTGTTAAAGCAAATACAGCTGGAAGTTGATCAGCTGAAAAAGAAAAATCAATCGCTGATAGAAGAGAACGAACGACTGAAAGCGAAACTGGAAAATGCCGGCAGTGAGACTGACGATGTCTTCGCCACATTGGGGGAGCCGGAAAAAATTGCACTCCGCCATCAGATTGACGGGCTGATTGCAAAAATCGATCAACACCTGGAGGCTTAGCATATGAAATCCATAAAAGTGACTATCCTGGGCAAACAGTATCCTCTGAAGGTGGCTGATGATGAGGTGGAAAACATGCAGCAGATCGCTGAATTTGTGGATGAGAAATTTCGCCTTTACAGACGGGAATTAAGCCAACAGCCGGAATCCACGATTATGGTCCTGGCCGCATTGAGCATCGCGGAAGAACTCTTTGAGGCCCGCCGCAATGTTAATCAAAGTGTAGAGAATGAAAACCGGTTGATGGAAAGTGTCAACTACAGCCTCGAAAAGCTTCTCGAAGAAATAGAGTAGGTTTGGCCATGTGCGTATTGTGAATGTAGGAATTTGATGGATGATTATATTCATTTTTGTATACTTCACGGGCAAATAATACCTTATAACTCCGCATTTCTCACCAATACAATAATGGATATGTGAGTTAATCGGATAACCTGTCAGCATCCCGGGGCATTCTGGCGGGGCGTACTAATCATTGAAAACGTGGACGGCATATGAACTCTCAATCGGCTAAACTCATTACCACAATTGTTGCAACCGTTTCAGCAGGCATTCCGATCTGGACCGTATCGGCGAGAGATCTCAATTTTACGGATCCGATTTTCCTGGCAGTCTGGTTTTTGATTGGTGCTTTCGTCACACTGTTGGCAGCACTTTTCTCCTCGATTGAAACCAAAAATCTGATCGGTGCTGTGACAGCAGGTTTTGCCATCGCCCTGGTCATCCGATTTCTGGCAGATATGTTTTTTGGGGCTGCCAGGCATTCCATGCTCGGAGTGGAACTGTTGATTGCAGTTGGTATCGGGGCAGCATCAGCCTGGGTTGTTACCTATACAATAACTGTTTTCGGTGTGAAGAAAAGTACTCCCGGCAAGAAATCCTGATCAAGTTCTCATGATCAATCTATGTTAGTACGGCTATTCAGATTTATTATGCCGGCTCTGACCGTCATCCTTTTTTTGGGTTCCTGTGAGGAAGATCCAGCCGTTCCGGATCAGCGTTTTATTGCTGCTGACCGGCTCATTGAATCGGCCTTAACCGACAGTCTGATGGCAGGAGCCGTCTTGCTGGCCGGGAATGCTGAGGGCATTCTTTATCATCAGTCATATGGGTATGCCACCATTTATAAAGCAGATAATCAACCCTTACAGGTTCCTGAAGTAATGACACCGGGCCATCTGTTTGATATCGCCTCCCTGTCAAAAATTTTTGCAACTACCTACGGCCTCATGCTGCTGCACAGCCGGGGCCTGCTCGATGTCGACGAACCTCTGTCTGACTACATTCAGGAGTTCGATACGGAGGAAAAACGCGATATAACGATTCGCCATCTGTTAACCCACAGTTCCGGGCTGATCCAGTGGTTTCCGACCTATTATACTGCAACAAATCCAAAAGAGAGGCTGGAGTTTGTAAGCGGCGAGCCGCTTATTGGTGATATTGGAGTTCAGAGGCGGTACAGCGACCCGGGATTCATGGTTTTGGCCGACCTGATTGAAACCATCACAGGAGAATCGTTTGAAGGGTTTCTCGAGCGTGAAATTTACCGACCGCTCGGGCTTTCATCCACTCTTTTCAATCCCGATCCTGAGAATTTTCCAAACATAGCCGCCACTTCCTATGGGAATCCGTTCGAAAAAAAGATGGTCTACGACGATGATTTCGGATATACGGTCGATGTGGACCCCGAGGCCTGGGACGGCTGGAGAGATTATGTTCTTCGAGGTGAAGTCAACGACGGGAACGCCTATCATACCCACGGCGGTGTTGCCGGACATGCCGGACTGTTTTCCACGGCCGATGAACTCTACCGGCTTGCCTCCCTCCTGCTGACTGCCGGCCGGTATGATGACTTGCAGCTGTTCGCGCCCGATACGATTGGAACGTTTCTTACGCCCGACAGATTTGGACACGGCCTCGGGTTTATGATGGAAGCCGGGTCCCTTCATGCAGCTGAATTGCCCGATGGCAGTTTTGGTCATACCGGATTTACCGGCACCAATTTTGTCATTATCCAGGAGAAAGATCTCATAATTATTCTACTTGCCAATCGCCAGCACTTCGGGGTTGATAAAGACGGATACTATCCCGATTTAAGAGAGTTGAGGAGCGGGGTTATTGCAGCAATTATTGATGGGGTTGATGAAGTGACGATGTGAGGGGTTGCGAAGTGGCGAAATGAACTGTAACGGTCCACTCCCGGCGATTTGGCAGGCAGCCTCTCAGCGGAACCTGGGGGCATTAATACTATATCAAAATCCATAACTTTTGTATTTTACCCCGAGCAGAGTATTACATAAAAAAATCCTATACACAAAATTACCGATGCAATCAGTAGCTTTTGAGACCCTGGGTTGTAAACTCAATTTTTCTGAAACCTCTTCGATCCGGCGGGATTTCGCCAACCTGGGATTCCGGGTCGTAGATTTTGATCAGACAGCAGATATCTATGTTATCAATACCTGTTCGGTCACCAACGACGCCAACAGCAGCTGCCGGAAAACCGTACGGCGGGCACTGCGAAGAAATCCGGATGCTTTCGTAGCGGTTATCGGCTGCTATGCCCAGCTGGAACCGGAGGAGATAGCTGAAATTGAGGGGGTGGATGTTGTACTTGGAGCCAAAAACAAGTTCCGCCTGCTGGATCTGTTTGATGATTTTGTCAAACAGGAAAAAACACTCATCTATAACTCGGATGTTAACGAAGCTGTTGACTTTCACAATGCATTCTCCTCCGATGACCGGACCCGTGCATTTCTGAAAGTACAGGACGGCTGCAGTTATAAATGCACCTTCTGCACCATTCCCCTGGCCAGAGGCAAAAGCCGAAGCCCGAAGATCTCGACGGTCATCCGCAATGCGGAGAAACTTGTTCGCGAAGGATATAGAGAGATTGTGGTGACCGGGGTCAATACCGGTGATTTCGGAACAGGAACCGATGAAAACTTTTTTATGCTGATGCAGGCCCTCAATGACGTACAAGGACTCGAACGAATCAGGGTCTCCTCCATCGAACCCAACTTGTTGCATGAAGAGATTATCCGGCTGGCCGCATCATCCGGCAAAATTCAACCTCATTTTCATATTCCCCTGCAGAGCGGCAGTGACCGGATGCTCAGTCTGATGCGGCGCAGGTACAAGTCAGGGCTGTATCGACAGAAGGTAGAAATGATCCGGGAGTTGATGCCGGATGCCTGCATCGGGGTGGATGTGATCACCGGCCACCCCGGCGAAACCGATGATCTTTATCAGGAGTCATTTGATTTTATTGACAGCCTGGACATCTCCTACCTGCATGTTTTCACCTATTCCGAGAGACCGAATACCCATGCCCTGACGCTTGAACCGGTCATTCCCGTCCCGGAGCGCAAAAAACGAACTCATCAATTACGACGGCTCTCAGCCAAAAAGCGATATACATTCGACACGCGCTTTTCCGGCCAGGAACGGCTTGTATTGTTTGAAGGGGAAAACAAAAATGGATTTATCCAGGGGTGGACCGACAATTATATCCGCGTTGGAGTGCCCTTCAACCCGGCCCTGGAGAACAAAATCATGCCGGTGCAACTCGGCAAACAGTCCCGGGATGGATTTTTGTTCGGTAAAATCAACCAGGAATTACTGGAGCAGGAAACGATAATCTCATCACTGACAGGATAAATGGCAAAAAACAGTAATGATCTCGTCGGTGAAGTACTCCGTTTTCTGGAAAGAGAAAGGGAAATTTTTGGCGAATTTTCAATAAACAGGAAACCAGCCGCTTCCTCCAGCCCGGCCTCTTCAACTACTCCGGATTATACAGAAAACCCAGACACTTCCCCGACTTTAGACTCTTCCCCCGCTTCGGCCTCCTCTGCCGCCCCAGATTCTTCACCGGCTGCTGCGGCCTCTGCAGCCAGCCCGGACCATTCACCCAAAACGGATTCTTCACCAACACCAGCCACTCCGCCTGCCCGGGCCGCTACTGCCGCTCAGGCTGCGACTACTTCAGGTGATCCTGATCTTGGATCATGTAAAACCCTGGAAGAACTCAGAGATCTTTGTGAGTCAGCCGATGATCTGCAAACCGATCTCAAAGGGACCCAGCTTGTTTTTGGTGTGGGCAATCCGAAAGCTGATCTGATGCTGATTGGTGAGGCGCCCGGATATCACGAAGATCAACAGGGCGAGCCGTTTGTCGGAAAGGCCGGTCAATTGCTCAACAAGATCCTGGAGGCCGTCCAATTTAAACGGGAGGATGTATACATCGCCAATATACTGAAACACCGCCCGCCCGATAACCGCGACCCCAAACCGGAGGAGCGCAAACGCAGTCTCCCGTACCTGAAACGACAAATTGAATTGATCGATCCGAAGATCATTCTTTGCCTGGGCCGGGTATCTGCGACCACACTGCTCGATCGTGATGAGTCACTCCGGGATATGCGCGGTAAATTCCATCCCTTTATGGGCCGCCTCCTGATGGTTACGTACCATCCTGCAGCACTACTCCGCAATTCCCAGTGGAAACGCCCGGCCTGGGAAGATGTGCAGCTGATGCGGGAGAAGTATGATGAGCTAGTCCTGAGTCCTGAGTCTTGAGTCTTTGTCAATCCCTGATTTAGCTTGACCAGACCAAAATCCATCACCTTCACCCGGCCCTTGCTGTCCACCATAATGTTGCCGGGCTTGATGTCGCGGTGAATGATGCCCGCCTCGTGGGCTTCGGCTAACGCCTCTGCAATCTGTGTGACATAATCGATGACAATTCCCTGCTTTAGGGTTCCGGACTTCTGCAATTCGACCAAGGTATTCCCATCGATATATTCCATGACGATGAACTGGTTGCCCTCATGCTCATCGACACTGTGAATGGTGCAGATATTCGGATGATTCAGCGCAGCGGCAGCTTTCGCTTCTCGGATAAATCGCTGTTTGTCTTCTTCTGATGAGGTGAGATGCTGGGGCAGAAACTTCAGGGCCACATCCCGGTCGAGTTTGGTATCCCGGGCTTTGTAGACAACGCCCATTCCCCCTTCGCCGAGTTTTTCGAGGATTTTGTAATGTGATATGGTTGTGCCTTTTTCCATAATCTACTCTTAAATATCATTGCTACGGAGGAGACATCCAAGTACGTTAAGCTTTTTAAGATCTTTGTATTTTAATATTATGTTGGTTCCCTTTTCCATATAGTCTGTTTTTAAAGCTTTTACTGTCCGTGTAAGCGTTTGAGACGTTCCCAGTCCTCTTCGATTTTGGACTCGAAGACCACATGCCCGCCACCTGCAGCACCACGAAGGCGACGAAGCGTATCACTCATCGATCTCTCCGGACCGACGTGCCGCGTCCTGATCCATGCCTGGGGGATGGAGATCGAGGTCCATCTGGTCGATCCGCTCACGCTCTGCCACCACCCTCGCCTCGACCCGCTCC